>JAYUBA010000912.1:0-5034 GCA_043741075.1 Frigoriglobus sp. | reverse complement strand
CTATCCGCTGATCCGCTCTCGGGCCATCTGTTCGTTTTCACCAATCGCTCGGCCAACAGAGTCAAGGTCTTGTACTGGGGCGGCCACGGTTTGTGTCTCTGGTGCCAGCGACTGGAAGGGGGGAGATACCACTTCCCTGAAGCCACCGCCGCCGGGATCGAACTGACCGCCGCCTAGTTCGCCATGATCCTCGACGGCATCGATGTGTCCCGCGTCCGACGCTTCAAACGATATTCTCCTCCTGCTCCGATGACTTCGCGCTACCCGTCCGCCTGAGCAGTGTTCAAAGGGCATGGACGCCACCACGCTTGCTCCCGATGCGCCGCTGCCGGACGATGTCCCCACGCTCCAGGCGATGGTCCGTGAACTGCTCACGGAACGCCAGAAGTTGCGCGCCGAGAACGCCGAACTCAAGACCAAACTCGACGCGGCGCTGAAGCACCGGTTCGGCCGCCGCAGCGAACGTCGCACACCACCGCCAGTGCCGACCGCCCAGAAGCCGCCACCCCGGCGTGACCCGCACGGCCGCTCGCCGTTGCCCGAACACCTCGAACGTCGCGAGGTCGTTCACGACCTGACCGAAGCGGAGAGGTTGTGCCCGTGTTGCGGTCAGTCGCGGGCGTTCATCGGGGAGCAGACGGCTGAGCAACTCGATCTGGAACCGGCCCACTTCTTCGTCCTCCGCACCATCAAGAAGAGTTATGCGTGCCGGCACTGCAACCCGGCGACCGTGCCGGTCGAGCAGCGCATCCAGACCGCCGGTCCCGCTCAGGTCGGTCCGATTGCCAAAGGGTTGTGTGGTCCGGGGCTGCTGGCGCACGTCGTTACCGCCAAGTTCGCCGACCACACGCCCGTGCATCGACTCGCCGGTCAACTGGCGAGATCGGGTGTGACGATCGCGTCCTCGACGCTGGGTGACTGGTTGAAGCAGGCGTCGGAGTTGCTGACGCCGCTGTACCAGTTGATGCACACGCGATTGCTGCTGTCGCGCGTGATCCACGCCGACGACACGGGCGTGAAGTTGCGGGTGCTCGGTTCGAGCCGCACGAAGAAGGCCCACCTGTGGGTCGGGATCGGGGGCGCGGACTACCCGTACATGGTCTTCGACTTCACGACCGACCACACGGCCGACGGCCCGACCCGCTTCTTCGCGGGGTTCGCGGGCTACCTCCAGGCGGATGCGCTGGCCCAGTACGAGGGACTTTACACCGAGGGCGGGGTGAAGCACGTGTGCTGCGTGGCCCACGCCCGGCGCAAGTTCGTGGCCGCCCGCGAAGCCGGCGACGAGCGGGCGGACAAGGCGTTGGAACTGATCGGCAAACTGTACGCCGTCGAGCGCACGTTGCCGCCGTTGCTGGCCCCTTCGGACGACTCGGCGCAACGGGCGCAGCGTCGGCAACGCGAAGAGCAACGTCGTCAACTGCGGCAACGCGACGCCGGGCCGGTGTGGGACGAGTTGTCGAAGTGGCTGGCCGAACAGACGCCGGGCGCGTTGCCGAAGTCGCCGCTGGGCGGTGCGATCGGGTACGCGTCGAACAACTGGGACGCGTTGAAGCGGTACCTGGATGCGGGGTATCTGGCGATCGACAACAACCTGAGTGAGCGAACGCTGCGTGCGATCGCACTCGGAAGGAACAACTGGGGCGTCATTGGGAGCGAAGCGGGCGGGCAGACGGCGGCGGTGCTGTACTCGGTGGTCGGGACGTGCAAGCACATGGGGATCGACCCGTTCGCCTACCTCCGCGAGGCATTACCGAGGTTGTTCGCGTTGGGCGAGAAGCCGACCGCCGAGCAACTGCTCGACTGGCTCCCGGACCGCTGGTTGTTGAACCGAACGCAGGACCAACCCGTCCGTGACGTGACCGCCGGGTAAACCTCCACAGCTCAACTCGCCCCGAACCCGCTGATCGCGAATCAGCGGGCCACACCTCGTTGCCCGCTCATCCGACACACAACGTGATTCGACGGGGCGTTACGCTGATGTCGGTTGCTTGAGCCGTGTGCGGTGAAAGTCGCAAGCACGGTTCTGAGGGGGCGGGGCGGCGGCAACGTCGTCCCGCTACCCGACCACGCGGCCACCGGCCCGACCCGCTTCTTGAAGCGCTACGCGGGGACGCACTGGTCCAGGAACGGACGGCCGGGGAGCAAGCCGGAACGACACCGCCACCAACCCACCCCGCTGATCGCCAGCGACCAGCGGGCGGATCCCCTCCACCGCCCGATCACGTCAATGCGATTCGCCCGGTCGGTACGACCGAGGCGGGGGTCGGACGGGGCGTTCTCCGCGGAGCGGTCTCACCCCCGCGCAGTAGCGGCCCGGGCCACCGACTCGATCGTGATCGCGCACACCGCCGCCCCGTAGTCCAGGTCGATGTTCGCCATCGTGTCGTGCGTGTCGTGGTAGCCGCTGCGGTTGATGTCGTAGTTCTCCATGAACAGCACGCACGGCACCCCGGCGTCGGAGAAGATCTGCCCGTCGGTGTTGTACAGCGTGCTGCGCGGGTCCACCGGCGTGCGGATCTCCGCGGAGAGCGTCAGGAACGGTGCGACCTCCGGAACCGCCGCGCCGTGCGGACTGCGCCGCCCGCGCGGCCGGCCGGCCCGCTCGGCCCGTTCGTTCCACACGGGCACCGAAGCGTTCCAGACGTCCGTGGCCAGTCGCGCGTGTTCGGCCAGCCGGAACGAGTCCGGGTCGGTGCCGGGCGAGATCTGGAAGATGTCGCGCTCGCGGTCGTTGTTGTGGGCGATCATGTCCGACACGTACAACCCGCGAACCCGCGTGCCCGAGAGGTCCTGCGTCTTCCCGTTCGGCAAGTGCAAACGCAGTCTCCCCTCGATGAGATGCCGGGTCAGCGCGCGAGCGCCCAGGCAGTCGGCCGGGAACTCCTCCCCGGTCAGGTGGACCAGCCAGACGTCGCGCTCCAGCAGCCCCTTCCGGCTCATCTCCAGGAACACGGGCGCGGCCAGCATCATCGCCGCGGTGGCGGAGTGGTTGTCGTCCGCCCCGCACGCCGCGATCCGCGCCCCCACCCCGCCGCAACCCGGCTCGTACCGGTCGGCCATGTACGCGGTGTCGTAGTGGTCGGACATGATCACCGCCTGCGTGCGGTCCCGGCCGGGGATCACGGCGACGATGTTCCTCTCGGCCGCCACCCCGTCCTGGTTCTTCAGCCACCCGCCCATCCACGAATAGTCGAGGTCCGTCTGCCACTGGAACGGGAGCTCTCCCGCCAGCGCCTGACCGGTGAGCCGGGCCGCGGCGATCGCCCGCTCGTAGTACCCGAGCAGGTAGTCGCCGAGCGGCTCCAGGTGCCGCTCGTGGTACGGTAGGAGTTTCTGGGTGATGAGGTCGCGGCAGCAGTCGGCGTTGTTCTTGTTGAGGAACGGCCCCTCGCCGAGCGCCGCGATCGTCTTCCAGTACCGCACCTCGAACGGGCGGGTCGCCGTCCGCCGGTAGGTGAGTGAATCCGGCACCTTCGCCCCGCGCCGCGTCGGCAGCGGCGGTTCGTCCGGCTCGATCCGCTCGCGGACGCCGTGGGCGATGCCGTCCGGGAGCGCGTCGAGCCAGTTCTCGAGCGTCTGGCGGTGGGCCACCGCCAGGAGTTTCCGGGCGACCGAACGGGGCAAGGCACGTCCGTCGCGCTTCCCCACCGCGTCGAGCACCTTCCGCACCCCGCGGAGGAGCGGACCCGTCACCCGGCCGTGGCCCGGTTCGCGCAGGGCCAGCGCGGACAGGGCGACCGGCCGCCGCCGGAACCGCGGCCACAGTTCCACCGCCCGGTCGGGCCGCGGGTCGGCGGCGTCATAAGCGGTCAGATACCCCGTCGGCGCGTCGGAGAGGACCGCCGGCTCGCCGGCCGGGGTGCGGTACGCGACGAGCGGCCGGTGCCAGTACACCTCGTGGCGGCCGACCCGCATCGCCGGGAACTGGAACCGGTACCCGAACAGCCCGCCGGCCGTCACGGTTCGCATCGCGTGCCTCAACTGCTCCGGCGTCGCGTTCGGCCCGTCGAGGAGCAGGCGGTGGTCCTCGGTCCAGAGTTGGACGTTGCGGGCCATCGGCTTGTCGTACAGGCTCAGGTCGTTCGGCAGGGTGCTGAACAGGACGTGGAGCAGTTTGTCCTCGCGGCCGATGAGGGCCAACTCGTCCTCGTCGCGGAGGATCTTGTCCCACCGGTGGGTCCGCTTGTACGTGTTCCGCACCCGCCGGGCGTGGTGGTGCCCGGCGTCCGGGCGGTCCGCCGTCGGCTCGTGGAGGAAGCCGGATTGCGGCACCCGCAGCCCGCCCGGCATCCGGTGCCGGGCCTCCCCGAAGAGGAGCGGGATCTGGAGCGCGAGCGGGAGCTCGCGGTGCAGGTGCCGGTAGCCCGGCACGCCCCAGTAGGTGAGGCTCCCCGGGAACGGCAGGAGGTTCAGGTTCCCCGCGAGGTACGCCTTCCGCGCCGCGGCCGGCAGGCGGCCGAACGGCCGGAACGTCAGCAGGTACTTGGCCGGGTCGCGGGCCGGCCGTCCGGGCAGCAGGAACTCCGTCGTCCACGACGGGAGTGTTTCGGCCCAGAACGGGAACGAGGGCTCATCGTCGGGGAGGATGCGGAATCCGGCGCGGCGCAACCCGGCGGCGCCGTCGACCTCCTCGCCGTAGACCGCCTTCAACAGCCGACAGAAGAAAGCGACCGCCTCGGCGGCCGGAAGCTCCTTCTTCGGCGCCGTGAAGAACCCCTTCCAGAACGCCTTGCCCGGCCCCTGCTCGCTGTTGCCGAACAGCGTCCACCGCACCCGCCCCTTGTCGTCCTGCGTGCGGGACAGGGCGAGGGGCAGCAGCGTGACGCACCGCTCGTGCGGCAGCTTCGGCTCGCCGGCCAGTTCGGCGGGCCAGAACGGGTTCGCGGCCAGGTCGAGGGCCGGGATGCCCGTGTCCGGGTTGCCGTCGAGGAGGCGGCCCAGTTTGGTGAGCAGTTGGGTGCCGACCTGCGTCAGCCCGGCGCGGAGTTCGAGTTCCTCCTCGAACTCGCCGACGTGCCAGCCGAAGGGGTC
>JAYUBA010000911.1:0-5038 GCA_043741075.1 Frigoriglobus sp. | reverse complement strand
CGCTTCCGGCTCGTCAATCCGTCACTTCAGCCCCGCGAGGAACCCGCCGACGGCGGCGTTGAACGCGTCGGGGTTCTCCACGTTCGACAGGTGCCCCGCGCCGGGGATGTGAACCAGCGTGCTGCGGCGGATCTGCGCCGACAGGTTCGCGGCGGCCAGCGGCGGCGTCACCGCGTCGTACTCGCCGACGAGCACCAGCGTCGGCACCGCGACGGCCTTCAGGCCGGGGTTCGCGTCGGGCCGGTCGCGGAGCGCGGCCAGTGCCGCGACCACGCTCGCGGCCGGCTGCTTCGCGGCGATGCTTTTCAGCCGGTCCACCACGTCCGGCTTCGTGGCGTGCGTCTGCTCGCTCAGCACCTTCGGCAGCATCCCCTCGAACAGCGCGGCGCTGCCCTTCACTTCCACCAGCGCGATGGACTTCGTGCGGTTCGCCTTCGCCGTGCGATCGTCCACCCCGGCGCGCGTGTCGGCGAGGATCAGAGCGGCGAGCGCGTTCGGGTGCCGGCGGGCGAGCGCGAGCGCGACGTACCCGCCCATCGACAGCCCGCACACGACCGCCTTCGGAATCGCGCGCGCCGCGAGGAACTCGGCGACCACGTCCGCGGCGCCTTCAATGGTGAACGCACCCGGCGACGACTCGCCGAAGCCGGGCAGGTCGAGCGCGACGACGCGGGTCACGTCCGCCAGCGCGGCGAGTTGCGGCTGCCACATGCCCCGGTCGAGCGGGAACGCGTGCAGCAGCACGAGCGGCACGCCGCCGGCCCCGGCTTCGTCGTAACTGATGGTCAGCCCGCTCGCAGGCAGCTCGCACAGAGGCATCTTGAATCGCTCCCAGAGGCGGGACCGGCGGGCTTACGCCGCGCCGCTCGCCAGTCACTTGCGGCGCTTCCCCCCGCGCTTCAGCGGGGGGCCGTAACGCGGCGGGGGGCCGCCCCCGTCATCTTCCGGCTTCGGCTTCGTGTCGGCCAGTCGAAGATCGAGCATCCGCCGCTGGAGATCGACGCGGGCCACCTCCACCCGCACGCGGTCGCCGAGCCGGAACCGGCGCTTCGTGCGCCGCCCCTCGAGCGTGTGCGCGGCCTCGTCGAACCAGTAGAAGTCGTCCACCAGCGACGAGACGTGAATCAGCCCTTCCGCCGGGAACCGCTCCGCCTGCGCGAAGAAGCCGTAGTCCGCGACGCCGGTAATCACCGCGTCGAGTTTCTCGCCGAGCCGCGTGCTGAGGTAGACGAGGATGCGCGTCTTCACCAGTTCGCGCTCCGCGGTCTCGGCCCGGCGCTCCATTTTCGAGCAGTGTTCGCCGAGCGCGACCAGTTCCTCCACGTTCGCGCTCGCGGAGCCGGTCTTGATCCACCGGTCGAGCAGCCGGTGAATCTGAAGGTCCGGGTAGCGGCGGATGGGCGAGGTGAAGTGACAGTAGTCCTTGCTGGCGAGCGCGTAGTGTTCGTCCTGGATGGGCGAATACGTGGCCTGCTTCAGGCTGCGGAGCAGCGCGAAGTGGACCGCGGCGCGCTCCGGCTTGTCGGCGGTCGCGTCGAGCACCCGCTGAAGCTCGAAGCGGTCCTGCGCGCGCTTCATGGGGTGCCCGAGCAGGTCGGCGAACTGCGCGAACGCTTCGAGCTTCTCTTCGTTGGGTGCCGGGTGGACGCGGCGGAGGAACGGCACCTCGTGCCGGGTGAAGTGTTCGGCCACCGCCTCGTTGGCGGCGAGCATGAACTCCTCGACGATCTGGTGGCTGAGGCTGTGCTCCGCGAAGTGCGCCCCGCTGACGCGGCCGTCGGCGTCGTACTCGAGCACCGCTTCGGGCATCTCCAACTGGAGCGCGCCGCGATTGAACCGCTTCTTGCGGAGGAGGAGCGCGAGGTCGCGCATCCGGCGGAGCATGGCGAGGAGGTCTTCAGAACCTACCCCCCCGGCCCCCCTCCCTGAAGGGAGGGGGGAGTTCGATTCGTTCGCGTCCCGCGCGCCGCTCACGCGATTGCGTTGTTCCGGTTCTTGCTCCCCCTTCCCTTCAGGGAAGGGGGCCGGGGGGTTAGGTCTCTTCCCTTCAAGTCCGTCCAACAGCCCCTGCACCTCGTCGTAGGTGAACCGCTTGCGGTTCCGGATCGCGCCGTTCGCGAACCGCACGTGCCCCTTCTGCAAGCCGGGGGTGAACTCCATCTGGACCGTCTTCACGTACCGCACTTTGCCCTCTTGCAGCGACGCCAACCCGTTGGAGATCACCTCCGGGAACATCGGGATGACCTTCTGCGGCAGGTACACGCTCGTCGCGCGATGGCGCGCCTCCACGTCGAGCGCGCCGCCGAGCTTCACGAACGCGGCCACGTCCGCGATGTGGACCGTCAGCACCCAGTGCTTCGTCTTCGGGTCGATGGCGACAGATACCGCGTCGTCGAAGTCCTTCGCGTCCGGCGGGTCGATGGTGATAACCAGCTCGTTCGTGAAGTCTTCGCGGTCACCCAGATCGGTTTCGGAGAACTGGCTCGCGACCTGCCGCGCCTCGGCGAGCGCGGATTCGGGGAACGCTTCCGGCAGGCCGAACGCGCGGATCACGGAGAGCGTGTCCACGCCCGGTTGGCCGTGCGGCCCGAGCACCTCCGTGACGACGCCCTCGCCGCGGCTCTCCGGCGTGGGGAACCGCACCATCTCGATGACGACTTTGTCTTGCGGCTTCGCGCCCTTCGAGCCGGCGTCACCCACCGCGATGCTGTGCGTGAACGCGTTCCCGTCGATGCGGACGAGCGCCTCGCGGTCGCGCTCGAAATAGGTGCCGACGAACGTGCGCGTGTTCCGTTCCAGCACGCGGACGATCTCGCCGGCCGCGTCCTTGATGCTGGTCGCCTCGCGGGTGACGCGGACCATCACCTCGTCGCCGGTGGCGGCGTCGAGCGCTTTCTCTTCGCGGATGAAGATTTCCGGCTTGAACACGCCGCCGACCATGTGCGGGCGGACGAACCCGTGCCCGGACGCGCTCCGCCGATAAACGCCGGTGACGGAGCCGTGCGCGTCGGCGGCGCGGAGCGTGTTGTTGCGGCCCATCGTGAGCCGCCCGGTGCGGACCAGCTCGCGCACGGTGCGGCGGAACTCCGGGTACGCGTCGTCGCCCAGGTTGAGCCGCTTGAACAGCGGCTTCGCCTTGAGCGGGGTGTAGCTCTGCGCGGCGACCGCGTGCAGGATTTTCGCGAGGAGATCAGGCATGTCGGGAAAATCTCAAATCACAAGTAACAAATCACAAACGAAAACCCGGACCGCGGAATCGTACCCGTCTGTGATTTGGCCTTGTTTGAGGTTTGTTATTTGTGATTTGGGATTTACTGCCTCAGTCGTACCCGCCGCCGGACTCGCCGAAGAGGTCGCCCTGCGGCCCGCCCTTGTAGATGCGGCGGCCCAGGTTGCGGTCGTACGGCGTCCACGCGCTCGGGTTGTTGCGGCCGTCCTTCAGCTCGCGCAGCACCATGTGCATCCGCGTGTCCAGCGAGTCGATCAGGTGCAGCATCATCGCCTCCGGTGTCATCGGCACCTTCGGACTGCCGTATGCAAGTTCCCCGTGGTGGCTCAGGATCATGTGCTGGATGCGGAGCATCAGTTCCCGCGGGAACGGTTCGCCCGTCAGGTCCGGCACCTTCGCCGCCGTCTCCGCCAGCATCGCCACCGCGATCGGGATGTGCCCGACCAGTTGGCCCTCGTCCGAGTACCCGAACGCGCGGCCGTAGGTCAGTTCCCGCGTCTTACCGGCGTCGTGCAGGAACACACCCATGAGCACCAGGTCGCGGTCCACGACCGGGTAGAGTGGGAGCAGCTTGTCGGCCGCGTCCATCATGGCGACGGTGTGTTCGAGCAGGCCGCCGACGTAGGCGTGGTGCAACTTCACCCCGGCCGGGCAGGTGGTGAAGGCCCGCATGAACGCGTCGTCCATGAGGAAGCATTCCGCCAGCGCCCGCAGGTGCGGGTTGCCGAGCCGCAGGAGGTAGCCGCGGAGCCGGTCGGTCAGTTTCGGGATGCTCTGTTCGGTCTGCGGCAGGAAGTCGGCGACATCGACCCTCTTCGCCTCCGTCCGCTCGACCGCGGTGAGAATCACCTGGAGCGCGCCCTGGAACAGTTGCACCTTGCCGGTGGCGTGCAGGAAGTCGCCCGGATCGAACCCGCGGGCGACGTGGTCGCCGGCGTTCCACATGCGGGCCGAGATGCCCCCGGTGCGGTCGCGGAGTTCCAGAAGGAGGTACGGGTTGCCGTTCCGGTTCGCGCGGAGTTGCTTGTCCGTGACCAGGTACACGTCTTCGAGGTCGTCCCCGTCGCGGAGCTGTTCGACGAAACGGCGGGCCATGTAGAAACCTTATCGGGAGTCAGGAGGCAGTACAAAGGCGTAAGAGCCGCAGATAACGCAGAAGGACGCAGATCAAGACAGAAGAGATTGTTTTGAACACGGTCTTTTGCCTTTAATCTGCGTCCTTCTGCGTTATCTGCGGCGCGTCTTTCTTCTCTGTGCTTTGGCCGCGAAGCGGCACTTGGCAGCCGCCGTCGTCGCACGGGACGAGGTCGTAGCGGTGCTTCGCGACCCACAGGTACACCTTGTTGCCGAGCCACGGCACGCCGGGAATGTACAGGAACGGGGCGAACGGCATCAGCACCGGGACGCGCCATGCCATCCACCGGAACGCGCGGAACCCGGCCGGGGCGCGCCGCCGGTCCGGCGTGACCACGTGCATCTCGGCGAGCAGCGCCTTCAAGTTCAGCGGCTCCGCGCTGTTCGGCCAGTGGGCCGTGTCGCGACAGTCCTGGAAGTGCAGCCGGTTCCGCCAGTCGAGCCGCTTCAGGCTGCGCACGGCGCGCTGGCACAGCGGGCACATGCCGTCGTACAGCACGATTCCCTTGCCCGCCGCGGGATCGACGGCTTCGACCGGCGGTACTTCGACAACACTCATGACGGCTCCCGGTGTGGGCAAGTGCATTCTACCTGAGATACCGCCGGGGCGGGCGAAATCCAACACCGTACAATGGGGGCGAAGAACCTCTCCCCCCAACCCCCTCCCCTAAGAAG
>JAYUBA010000910.1:0-5038 GCA_043741075.1 Frigoriglobus sp. | reverse complement strand
CCCCAACCGCCGGCGCGGGCGGTACGGCCGTCGGCGGCGCGGGCGAATGCCATCGACCCGGTGCCGGCCACGACCGCGACGCCCCACCCGTCCGGCGTCCCGGCCGCGAGCAGCAGCGCCGCGTCCTCGATCACGTCCACGGTGCCGGCGAGGTTCGCTCGTGCGGCCCATTCCCGCACGATTTCCTGGTCGCCCGCTCGCCCGGCACCGGCCAGGCCCAGGCACGCGGCGCGGACCGCGTGGCGGGTCCGCCCGGCCGCGGCGAACGCGTGCGCGGTGGCTTCGTCGAGGGCCGCGAGCGCCGCGGGCGTACCCACCACCTGCCGGTTCGACGGCCCGGCTTCACCGCGGCCGAGCAGTTCCCAACCACTGTCGCGCGTACTCCGCGTGGCGAGGTACACGATGGTTCGCGTGCCGCCGCCGTCGATGCCCAGAACCAGTTCCTCGGTGCCGTTCGTGTGCGCGTAACGGCCGTTCGTGCCGTTGCTCCCGACCGCGGCCCGCACGCGTCCGTCGGCCGTTTGAAGCCGCTGGCGGGCTTCCTCCGTGTTGACGCCGGCCAACTGCGACACGAGCGCCGTCTTCAACTCGCGGTCGCAGCGTTCGAGCAGCGCGTCGGCCGCGCCGCCGTCCAACCCGGTCGCCTCGCGGACGATGCGGTTGGTGCGGTGCCGCAGTTTGTCGTTGGTGGCGCGCAGGTCCACCATCAAGTTGCCGTAGGTCTTGCCGAGGCGCACCATCGCGCCGGTGCTGAGTATGTTCAGCACGAGCTTGGTCGCGGTGCCGGCCTTGAGTCGCGTGGACCCGCTGACCACCTCCGGCCCGACGACCGGCGTGATCGCGAGATCGACCCGCATGACGATGTCCGAATCCGGGTTGCAGGAAAGGCCGATGGTGAACGCGCCGAGTTCGCGGGCGCGATCGACCGCCGCGAGGACATACGGCGTTCGGCCACTGGTCGCGATGCCGACCAGTACATCCTGAGAAGAAAGTGAGATCGCCGCGAGGTCTTGTAGCGCGAGTTCGGGGCGGTCTTCGGCCCCTTCGACCGCCCGCGTGAGTGCCGACGGCCCGCCGGCGATCACACCGACGACGAGGCCCGGCGGGGCGTTGAACGTGGGCGGGCACTCGCTGGCGTCCAGCACGCCGAGCCGACCGGAGGTGCCGGCCCCGATGTAAACGAGCCGGCCGCCGGCGCGCAAGCGGTCCGCGATCACCTCGACCGCCCGCGCAATCGCTTCCGCCTGCGACGCGACCGCCGGGGCCACCTTCGCGTCCTCGGCGCACATCAGCCGGACGAACTGAAGTGGCGTCAACTCATCGAGTTCCGCCGACGCGGGGTTCCGGGCTTCGGTCTGAAGGTGGTCCATGTTCGAACTACCGACCGGAGGGGTCGTCATGACGCTTAACGTATCGTGTGGAACGCGTGTGGCTATGCAACGGGCGTGCCGTCCCGCCCGAAGAGGTTCACGACCAGCGCCACGACTACGGTCGTGATGGTGCCAACGGGCGCGAACCACGGCCACGCCAGCACCGGCGACGCGAAGACGCTCGGCAGCCACACCGACAGTACCGCGAGGAACCCGCACACCAGCCCTGCCAGAGCCGCGCGCGACCGCACCGGCTTGCGGAGGCTTCCCAGGATGAAGAGACCGAGCACCAATCCGAACGTCGCCCCGGCCACGGCCAGTACGCGACCGACGACGCTGTCCGTGCTTCCGCTCTGGTACGCGACGTACGCCACGGCCATCTGCGCCACGCCCCACACGGCCGTCATCACCCGCGACAGCAGCACGTACCACTGCTCCGTGTGGTTCGGGCGGAGCGGCCGGTAGAAGTCCGTCACGAGTGCGTTTGCGGAACTGTTCAGCGACGACGACAGCGTGGACATCGCCGCGGCCAGCACAGCCGCGACCAGCACCCCGACCACCCCGGTCGGCAGCTTCTTGATGATGAACAGCGGGAACACTTCATCGTTCCGCTCGGCCAGCGCCGCCTCGGGGAACAGCCCGGCGCTCATCAGGACGTACATCCCGACGCCGACGCAGAGGAACAGCAAGAACTGCACGAGGATCGTAAAGCCGCTCAGCACGAGCGCGAGCCGGGCGTGACGGAGCGACCGCGCACACAGGTAGCGCTGCACCATGAGCTGGTCGGCCCCGTGGCTCGCCATCGAGAACACCGTGCCGCCGATCACCCCGGCCCACAGGTTGTACGCGACGGTCGCGTTCCAGGTCGCGTCGATCAGCGTGAACTTCCCCGCGGCTCCGCCGTCCGCGAGGAACTGGTCCCACCCGCCGGGCAGCAGCCGCAGGATGAACACGAAGGCGAGGACCGCGCCCGCGATCTTGATGACGAACTGGATGAGGTCGGTCCAGATGACCGCCTTCATCCCGCCGAGGAAGGTGTAGACGATCGTGATGACGCCCACGACCACGATGGCCGCTTCCATGCTCCAGCCGACGTACTTCAGTAGGAGCGCGGTGAGGAAGATGCGCAGCCCGTCGGCGACGGTGCGGGTGACGAGGAACAGCCCGCTCGCGACCCGCTGCACCGCCGGGCCGAACCGCTCGCGGAGCACCTGGTAGCCGCTGAACAGGTCGCCGCTCATGTACTGCGGGAGCAGGAACCACGCGATCAGGCACCGGCCGATGATGAACCCGAACGCGAGTTGGAGGAACGTGAGGTTCCCGCCCTTCGGGTTGTACGCGACCCCCGGCACGCTCAGGAACGTGACCGCGCTCGTCTCGGTCGCCACGATGGACACCAGCACCATGACCCAGCCGACGTTGCGCCCGCCGACGAAGTAGGTGCGGAGGTCCTTCTGCGCGCGGGTGAACCACACGCCGAGGAGCGTCATCCCCAGGATGTACGCGACGACGATGGCGAGGTCGAGCGGGGCGAGCTGCGGCATTGGCGACCCGATCGGTAACGAAGTCGTGGTGACCGGTGCGGAATGCGAACCGCGTGCCGCGACGCGACCAGCCTACCCTAACCCACGCCGCGCGGCGCGTCGAACGCGTACCGGCGGGATTGTACCCGGTGCCCGTTGCGGACGCGCCCGCGGCGCGGGATAGTCTCTTCGTTCTCCGCCATTTCACCATCTGTCCCTTCGACGAGAGGTTCCCATGTCACTCGGCCGCTTCCGGTGTCACCTGCTGGCCGTGGCCGGTCTGCTCGCGCTCGCGCCGTCGCCGGTGCGCGCGGCCGACCCGCCGCCCGCAATCGAGTTGGAGGTGGACCTCACCGCGGTCGCCCGGCGCGTCGTTCACACGAAGCTCACCATCCCGGCCGACCCCGGCCCGCTCACGCTCTACTACCCGAAGTGGATCCCCGGCACGCACGGGCCGATCGGCCCGGTCAGCGAACAGGCGGGGTTGCGCGTGAAGGCCGGCGACAAGGCACTCCCCTGGAAGCGCGACGATGTCGATACTTACGCGGTCGCGGTGACCGTGCCGGACGGGGCGAAATCCGTCGAGGTCACGTTCGATCTGGTGCTGCAACCGGCCGGCACCGGGTCGTGGCTGGGCACAACGCTCACCACCGCCAGCACGAAGCTCGCGATCCTCAACTGGAACGAAGTGCTGGTGTACCCGAAGGGCGACGGCGCGATGGCGCGGCCCTTCACCGCGACCGTGAAACTGCCGGCCGGGTGGAAGCACGGCACCGCCCTCACCACCGAGAAGGCCGACGCCGGGCGCGTGTCGTTCGCGACCGTGCCGCTGGAAGAACTGATCGACTCGCCGCTCCTGTGCGGCGAACACTTCAAGGAAGTGCCGGTCGGTCCCGCCGACGGCCCGAAGCACCGCGTCGTGCTCGCGTGCGACAGCGCCGCCGGCCTGGACTTCCCAGGGGAGCTGAAGGACCAGTGGGGCCGGTTGGTGGTCGAGGCCGGGAAGCTGTTCGGCACGCGGCACTACCGCGCGTACACGTTCCTCGTCGCGCTGAGCGACCAGACCGGGTTCTTCGCGGTCGAGCACCACGAGAGCAGCGACAACCGGATGCCGGAGAAGGCGCTCGTCACGGCGTCGATGCGGTCGTTCGTCGCCGCGCTGCTGCCGCACGAGTACACGCACTCGTGGAACGGGAAGTTCCGCCGCCCGGCCGAGATGGTCGTGCCCGACTTCCAGCAGGCGCAGCGGACGCGCCTCCTGTGGGTGTACGAGGGGCTGACGAACTACTACGGCTGGGTACTCGCGAGCCGCGCCGGGCTGTGGTCGGCCGACGACGCGCGCGACTCGCTCGGCATTCAGGCCGACCGCATGAGCACGTCGCGCGGGCGCTCCTGGCGCGCGCTCGACGACACCGCCGCCGCGAACTTCGTCATCCTCCCCGCCCCGCAGGGATGGACCTCCTACCGCCGGTCGCTCGACTACTACGACGAGGGCACTCTCATCTGGCTCGAAGCCGACGCGATGATCCGGCAGAAGTCGAAGGGCAAGAAGTCGCTGGACGACTTCTGCCGCGCCTTCCACGGCGGGGCCGGCGGCAAGCCGAGCGTGAAGGGCTACACGTTCGACGACCTCGTCGCGGGTCTGAACGCGGTGGTCGTACACGACTGGAAGGGCCACTTCACCCGCCGCGTGTCGGTGCCGAACGAGGCCCCGCCGCTCGACGGCGTCACCGCCGCCGGGTGGAGACTGACCCACAAGGACACCGCCAGCGCGATGTTCGATACGGGCGAGAGCGTGTACAAGAACCTGAACCTGGCCCCGTCGGTCGGCCTGCTGGTCGGCGACGGCAAGGTGCTGGACGTGGTGCCCGACAGCGCGGCGGCGAAGGCCGGGCTGGCACCGGGGATGAAGCTGGTCGCGGTGAACGGCCGCAAGTTCTCCGCCGACGAGCTGAAGTCCGCGGCCGCGGAGACGAAGGCCGGCGGCAAGCTGGAACTGCTCACCGAGAACGGCGAGTTCTACAAGACGTACGCGGTCGGCTACAAGGACGGGGCGAAGTACCCCGCGCTGGTGCGCACGCCCGGCGCGCCGGACCTACTGGCCGACATCCTCAAACCGCTAGCGGCGAAGTAGTGGGGTAGGCC
>JAYUBA010000909.1:0-5055 GCA_043741075.1 Frigoriglobus sp. | reverse complement strand
GCGTCAGCGACGGGGTAACCCATTCTCGGCGTTGACTCTCCCGGGCACCAGCGGTAGGTTGTCTGACATACATAATTATGGTCCGCCCGGAATAATCAGACCCCGTCATGCTTCCTTCGGACACACTGACCAGTAACCGCGAGCGCGCGATCCTCGAAGACTGCCAGGAAGCGATCGGGTACCGGTTCACCCGGCCCGAGCTGCTGCGCGCGGCCCTCACGCACACGTCCGGGGCCAACACCCGCGCCGCGTCCAACGAGCGGCTCGAGTTCCTCGGCGACAGCGTCCTCGGCCTGGTCACCTGCGAGCAACTGTTCGAGCGGTTCCCCGACTACCAGGAGGGCGACCTCACGAAGGTGAAGTCGGTGGTCGTCAGCCGCAAGACGTGCGCCCGGTTCAGCGCGGAGGTCGGCCTGGGCACCTTCCTGTTCCTGGGGAAGGGCGTTCACACCTACGGCGTGATCCCGTCGAACATGCTGGCCGACGTGTTCGAATCGCTGGTCGCCGGCATCTTCATCGACGGCGGGTGGGAGGTGGCGAAGGCGTTCATCCTCCGGTTCATCCGGCCCGAAATCGAGCGCTGCGCCCGCGACGCCATCTCCTCGAACGCGAAGTCGCAGTTGCAGACCGTCACCCAGCGCGAGTACGGCGACACCCCGCGGTACTTCCTGCTCGACGAGCAAGGGCCGGACCACAACAAGTGCTTCAAGGTGGCCGCGCAGGTGGGCGACGAGCGGTTCCCGGCCGCGTGGGGCAACACCAAGAAGGACGCCGAACTGCGGGCCGCGATGAACGCGCTGGCCCACATCCACGGCGACCCGCTCCCGTACCAGTGCGACTGAGCGCCCGCCGTGGAGGCAGTCAGGCAGTCAGAAGCAAGAAGTGACTGCCTGCCTGCCTGACTGCCTGACTGCCTGACCCTTCATAACAATCAGACATCCATGCAGATGTCACCGTACCCGCTGGTGTGCTACGCGGCGGGGTGTGTCGCACCGGCCGTCCACAAGATCGCCGCCCGGTGGAGCGACGGCACCACCCACGAACTCAAAACCTACGCGCTCACCTGTGCCGCGTGCCTGCCGAAGCTGTTCGCGGCGGCGGTGGCGAAGCGGGCCGCGTGCCGGCTGACGGCGGGCGAAACACTCGACGCCCCCGGCGTGTACGATCTCACCCGCGGCGCGCGAGACCGCGCCCTGACGCGCCGCCCCGATTTGGAAGCCGAACTGTCGGTGTCTGGCGAGCCGCGACCGGAAGGGAGCGGTTGACGTTTCCGCTCGTAAATCATGCCGACGCAATCGCATGAGTTCGTCGTCGTCGGGCAGGGGTTGGCCGGCACGGCGCTGGCGTGGAGCCTGCTGCGCCGCGGGCGGAGCGTGCGGGTCGTGGACCGCGAGCGCGGCGGGTGTTCGCGGCTCGCGGCCGGGCTGGTTACGCCCGTCACCGGGAAGCGGCTGGCGAAGAGCTGGCGGTGGGACGAACTGTACCCGGCCGCGGTCGCGTTCTACCGTGCGGCCGAAGCGGACACCGGCGCGGCGTTCTTCCACGAGCGGCCGTCGTTGCGCCTGTTCGCGAACGAAGGCGAGCGCGACGAGTTCCGCCGCCGCGAAGGGACCATCCTCCGCGGCCTCGTTCGGCCGGAGACGCACATCAACGGCGAGTGGTTCTCGGCCCCGTTCGGCGGGTTTACGATGCCGCACGCCGCGCGGCTGGACGTGCCGCGCTACCTCGACGCGTCACGCGAACACTTCCGCGCCCGCGGGGCGTACCTCGCGGCCGAAGTCGATCCGCGCGACGTGGAACGGCCGCCTCTTTCTTTGACCTCCCCCCTTGAGGGGGAGGTCGGCGGCGCTTCGCCGCCGGGTGGGGGGTGGGGAGATGAGATCACCTTCGCCTCACCCCCCACCCGCTTCGCTGCGCGAAGCGACCTCCCCCTCAAGGGGGGAGGTCAAGAGAAAGCCGGCGTGCGCCTCCCCTCGCTCGATGTCGAAGCGCACGCGGTGATCTTCTGCCGCGGGTTCGCGCCCGATTCGGACCCGTGGTTCGGCGGCATCCGCTTCAACGCCGCGAAGGGCGAAATCCTCACGGTGCGAATCCCCGGTCTCGCGGAAGAGCGCGTGGTGCATCGTGGGGTGTGGCTCGCGCCGGTCGGTGATGAGGTGTTTCGGGTCGGCTCGACGTACACATGGGAACCGCTCGACGCGCGACCGACACCCGAAGGCCGCGCCGAGATCGAATCGAAGCTCCGCGCGTTCCTGCGGTTGCCGTTCGAGGTACTCGACCACCGCGCCGCGGTGCGCCCGGTCATCGACGCGGGGTTCCCGGTGCTCGGCCGGCACCCGGAGCGCCCGCAACTCGCGTACTTCAACGGCCTCGGCTCGAAGGGTTCGCTCCTCGCCCCGTTCTTCGCGGATCAACTCGCGGCGCACCTGTGCGGCGAAGGCGCGATCGAGGACGCGGTGAACGTGGCGCGGTTCCTGGTTCACCCGCGGCCCGCGAGCGGGTAACATCTCACGTATCTCTCCCACCGAGGACTTCCCATGTCCGCTTCTCGCCGCGAGTTCCTGGCCGCGTCCGCGGTCGCGGTCGCCACCGCACCGTCCCTCTATGCCACCGGTAGCGACGTGCTGAAGGTCGGCCTGATCGGCTGCGGCAGCCGCGGCACCGGTGCGGCGGTCAACGCGCTGTCGGCTGACAAGAGCGTGAAGCTGGTCGCGATGGCCGACGCGTTCGAGGACCGATTGAACGAGAGCCTCGGCAACCTGCTCAAGAAGGCGAGCGTGGCCGCAAAGGTGGACGTGAAGCCGGACGCCAAGTTCACCGGGTTCGACGGCTATAAGGAGGTCATCGCGCGGTGCGACGTGGTGCTGCTCTGCACGCCCCCGCAGTTCCGCCCGCTGCACCTGAAGGCCGCGGTGGAAGCGGGCAGGCACGTGTTCGCCGAGAAGCCGGTCGCGGTCGATTCGCCCGGCGTGCGCTCCGTGCTGGCGTCGTGCGAGGCGGCGAAGAAGAAGAACCTGTCGGTCGTGTCCGGGCTGTGCATCCGCTACGACGCGGGGTTTCAGGAGGCGGTGAAGCGCATCCGCGGCGGCGCGATCGGCGACGTGGTCGCGCTGTTCGCCAACGACTACCGCGGCGGCCGGTGGGAGAAGAAGCGGCAGCCGGACTGGACCGACATGACGTACCACATGCGCAACTGGTACAACTTCACGTGGCTGTCGGGCGACTTCAACGTGGAACAGCACGTCCACTTCCTCGACGTGTGCGCGTGGGTGATGAAGGACAAGTACCCGACGAAGGCGATCGGCATGGGCGGGCGCACCGTGCTGAGCGGCCCGGAGTACGGCAACATCTACGACCACTTCTCCGTCGTGTACGAGTACGCCGGCGGCGCGAAGCTGGTGAGCAACACGCGGCAGCACCCGAAGACGAAGGGCGACATGAGCGCGCACGCGCTGGGCACGAAGGGCCGCGCCCTTCTCTCCGAGCGCACCAACGGACTGACGATCCGCACCGACAAGGACGATTGGGTGTATGAAGGGCCGGGCAACGAGATGTATCAGACGGAGCACGACGCGCTGTTCGCGAGCATCCGCGCGGGCAAGCCGATCAACAACGGCGAGTACATGTCGTACAGCACGCTACTGGCGATCATGGGCCGCATGGCCGCGTACACCGGTCAGGAGATCACCTGGAAGATGGCGCTGGAGTCGAAGGAAGACCTCTTCAAGGCGGCGCTGGGCGCGAAGCCGGACGACGCGATGCCGAAGTACGACTGGGACACGAAGTTGATTCACCCGCCGGTGTCCCTGCCGGGCGTGGCGAAGTTCAGTTGAGGCGCTGAACGCGAAGCCGCAAGCGGCCCGCTTGCGGCTTCGCGGCTACGCCACCTTCTCTGGTGGCAGCTTCGCCACCAACGCCAGCGCAACACCCGCAAGGCACACCGTCACGAAGCTCAACAGCAAGCTGACGACGTGCCAGTCGGCGAACGCGGTCCTCGCGGCACCCGCCGCGCTCGCATCCGTGCTGAATCGCAGGAGCCGCAGACGGCTCACTTCCTCCGAGATCGGCCAGGCCACCGCGACCGTCAGCACCGCCAGCGCCACGACGTACACGCGCCAGCGGTGAACGCCTCCGGCCGCATACCAACTCAGCGCGGTCACGAGCGCGACCACGCCGCACACCGCCTGCATCGCGAAGTACCGCGGGAACACCGGCCCGACCGCGGACCCGGCCAGCGCACTCGCGAGCGCGTCCTTCCGCTCCTGCGACGCGTCCGGCGCGATGATCGTTTCGTTCGCGGTGCGGTCCGACGGGCCGGCGTTCGCCACCTGCTGGAACGAATCGAAAATCGTCGGTGTGGTCACGAAGTTGAAGAACGCGGTCCCGCCGAACCACAGGCCGAGCGCCAGGACGTGCAGACCGCGAACGACGGTCTCGCGCATGGGGAAGTCTCCGATCCGGCTCTCCGTGCCGGCGAGCAGCCGCGCGATGTTCCCGCGGTGTTTCAGAACGACGAACCCCGTTGCGACGAGCAGAAACAGGGTGACTGGCAGGTGTTCGGGCGCGCACGCGGCGGGCGTTCCGAGCAGGCGGGCCGACACCAGAATCGTACCCGCGGCGAGCGACGCGAGCGACACCATTCGCGACGCGACCAGCACCGCGGCCCAGACCAGAATCGCGAGCGCCGCCGGCCCCGGCGCCAGCACGAAAACGGTGCCCGCGCCGGTCGCGACGCCCTTCCCGCCGCGGAAGCCGAGGTACACCGGGAACAGGTGGCCGAGGAACGCCAGCGCCGCCGCGCCCACGCGGACCACGTCCGGCGAGCCGAACGCCGACGCGCCTCCGGTCGCAAGCGATTCCGCCAGCGGCACCGCGAAGACCACGGGCAGCGCGCCCTTCAAAAAGTCGAGGACGAAGACGAGCGCGCCGAACCGGCGGCCGAGGACGCGGGCGGCGTTGGTCGCGCCGATGTTCCCGCTGCCGGCGGTGAACAGGTTCACGCCGCAGAGTCGGCCGACGAGGTAGCCGAACGGGAGCGCGCCGACCAGATACGCG
>JAYUBA010000908.1:0-5066 GCA_043741075.1 Frigoriglobus sp. | reverse complement strand
GCGGGCGGCCGACTCCGCGGCCGGTGGGAACGCCACCGCCTGCACCTCGCCACGGTGGATCAGATACCACCGCACGCGACCGTCGTAGCCCGCGAGCGGGTAGATGAACGAGTTCTGGTTGCGCGCCTGCCGCAACAGGCCGAGGCGGTCGTCGAGCCACTGCACCGCTTGAAGCTTGTCCCGAAGTGACATCGCCTTTTCGAACTCGAACGCCGCGGACGCGGCTTCCATCTGCTCCTGGAGCGTCTTCAGGATCGACCGGTTGCGGCCGTCGAGGAACGCCTTCGCGCCGCGCACCCCGGCGGAGTAGTCCGTACGCGTGCAACCGCCGGCGCACGGCCCGCAGCACGTTCCCAACTCGAACCGGAGGCACTTCGCGGCGCGGTCGTGCTCGAACAACTCGCCCTGCTCGGCGAAGTTCATCGCCACCGTTTGCGGGCAGTCGCGGAGCTTGAACCAGTCGTTGAGCCGCCGCGCGCCGTCTTCGGACTGGTGCCACCGCACGAACGGGCCGTAGACGCCCTGCTCCTTGCCGGTCGGGTTCTTGGTGACGTACACGTAAGGGGCCGGTGCCTTGCCGATGCAGATGTAGTGGTGACGCTGAAAACCGGGCACGCCCTGGACGTTGAACTTGGGCCGGAGCCGCTGGATCAGCTCCAGCTCGCGCAGGAGCGCCGCGAACTCGTCGCCGGTCTGCTCCCACAGTAGCCGCCGCGTCTGGTTGATGATCTTGCCGGCCTTGGGGTGGCGGCTGTTCTCGCGGAAGTACGACAGCAGCCGGCACCGGAGGCTCTTCGCCTTGCCGACGTAGATGAGGCGGTCGCGGGCGTCGAGCATTCCGTACACGCCGGGTGCCTTCGGGGCGTGCTCCTTCACCCCGCGCTTGAGGCGGCTGACCCGCTTGCCGCCGATCGCGCGGACCGGCGGTTCCTCGTCGGCCGGGCGGAACCGGCTCGGCCCGAACCCGTCGAAGCCGGTGCCCGCGAACAGCCGCGGTTGGCGCTTCTTCCCGTCCGTGGGTGTTCGACTCATGAGGTGCGACTTCGCCGCTTGTGAGTGGTGGTGTACGCGGGTATTCTACTACAGGGGCGGCGACTTGGAGAACCGCGAATCGGGTTTGTTCTTGGCCCTCTCCCCTTGCGGGAGAGGGTGGCGAGGCTTTGCGAGCCGGGTGAGGGGTAAACGTCAACGCGCGTGAAAGCAACCCTCACCCGTCGGCGAAGCGCCGCCACCCTCTCCCGCAAGGGGAGAGGGCAAGAAAGACACTAAACCGCGAATAACGGGAGCGTCGATGAAGACCAGATTGTTCGCCGCGGTCGCTCTGGCCGCGCTGCTCGGCTTGGCGCTGCCCACACCAGCACCCGCGGTCGATGTGTCGTCGATCTACAACACGCTCGCGCTGATGAAGGAACACAGTATCCTGTACGTCGCGGTCACGGAGGCGAAGGAGACCGCGGCGCTGAAAGGCGACGGCATGTTCACCCTGTTCGCGCCGACCGACGCCGCGTTCAAGGCGCTCGACGCCGCGACCATCAAGAAGATCGCCGGCAACAAGGCGGCGGTGCAGCAACGGCGTGATCCACGTGATTGATGTGGTGCGACCCGTGGCGAAGTAGCGGCCGGGAAACGGTCGCGCCCGTCGCAGCCCTTGTGGGGCGGCGGCGGGCGCGGGGTGATTCGGACTCCGGTCGGCCGCCGCGTCAGGCGATTTCGGGGCGGACTTCGACGCGGTTGAGCAGGGTGCGGTCGCCGAGGACCGAGCGGACCGTCTCCTGCGCCATCTGCTTCAGGTAGTAGCTCGACACCTGACCGGTGATGACGACCTGGGTGTCGTCGGCGACCACCACCAGTCGGCGGAGCTGGCCGAGCGGACTGCTCGTGAGGGCGTCGGCGGGTTCGGGTGAGAGAACCGGACAGGTGTTCATCGCGTCGCTCCTTCGGGGATGGCCTCGGGCGCTGCTCCGAACCGTGCGCGTCGGCCGGCCACGTGGGGCCGCCGATGGTCGCGGGAACCGGAATGACTCCGACAAGTTGGAAGTCGGCAAGAATGGTCGCGAGTCCGTCCAGATTGCCGTGCGTATCGGAATATTCCGTTTCCAATGGGAGATAGTAATCGCCCCCGAAACGGGTTGCAACGACTTTCCCGATTTTCTGCGATTTTCCTACACTTGAACCGCCCCGCGTCCGACCGTAAACTTCCGCCGCTGCCGTCCTCTGTGCGCGCCCGGTGTTCGTGCCGAAAAGGACAGAGGCCACGTCCGAACACCAATACACGTCCCGACAGAGTCACCGGAGCTGACATGGCGAACACGCACGAACACCTGGAAGACGCCGAGCACGCCGAGCACAACGCGCACGACCCGTTCAACCAGCGGGTCGCGGTGTCGATGGCGATCGTCGCCGCCATCTTGGCCGGCGTCAGCATGGTCGGGCACCGGACGCACAACAAGGTGCTCCAGCTACAGGGCGATTCCAACCGCTTCCGCACCGAGGCCGCGACCGCCGAGGTGGAAAAGAGCAACCTGTTCGCGTGGTACCAGTCCAAGCGCCTCCGCCAGGCGCAGTTCGAGATGTCCGCCGCGACCGTTGAACTGATGCCCGTCACCGACGACGCGTCCCGCAAGAAGACGGTCGCGGGGTGGAAGAAGAAGGCCGCCGAGTACAGCGAGTCCAACAAGGGGAAGGACGGCAAGACCCCGGAGGGCGACAACCTGCCGGACCTGATGGTCCGCGGCGACGAGGCGGCGAAGCGCGCGGTCGATGCGAAGGAGAAAGCCGCGACCATGCGCGAGGAGGCGGAGCACACCCACCACCAGGCCGACCGGTTCGACCTCGCCCACCTCGGGGCCGAAGTCGGGCTGGTGCTCTGTTCCGTCGCGCTGTTGACCAAGAAGCGCGCGTTCTGGTTCATCGGCCTGATTTCCGCGGTGGTGGCGATCGGTCTGACCACCTCCGCGTACATGATCCCGCACCACCCGGCCGAGTCGCACGACGCGCCTTCACACGCCGCGCCTGACGAGAAGGGGAAGCCGCACTGACCGCGCCGACCACATCCGGGAGCGAACCCGGCTTCCGGTGGCGGCGCCCGTGGCGCTCGGCCGCCGCCGGGTGGGCGACTGCGGCCGTCGCGCTCGCCGCGGGCGTGCCGCTGTTCCTCTGTATGCCGCCGTGGAACGACGTGACGCTGCACGACATGGTCGCGCGCACGATGCTCCGCGGCGGCGTCCACTACCGCGACGTGTTCGACACGAACCTGCCCGGCATCGACTGGTCGATGGCCGCGGTGCGCTACCTCTTCGGCTGGAGCTACGAAGTCCTGCGCGCGGTCGATCTGCTCGTCATCGGCGGCATCGTGGCGGCGCTGTGCGGGTGGGTGCGGCGGTGCGGCGGCACCGGCTACGCGGTCGCGTGGTTCGTCGCGGCGGCGGCGCTGTTCTACCCGTTCCTGTCCGAGTTCAACCACGTCCAGCGCGACCCGTGGATGCTGCTCCCCGCGGTGATCGCCGCCCGCCTGCGGTTGCGGCGGCTGGTGAGGAGCCTTTCTCCAGCATTCCCACCCCCAGTGAAGCAGACGTTTAGCGGCGTCCCCGGAGGGGTTGCGCCGCCGGTGGCGACGTCGCTAAACGACGCATCAGACGACAGTGGTAAGGGTGTCCGTTCTTCCCTCCTCGAAGGGTTCGTGTGGGGCTTGGCGGTGTGGGTGAAGCCGCACATCGTGATCCCGGCGCTGGCGGTGTGGGCGGTGTCCGCGGTGCTGCTTTCCCGGCACGAACCGCGGAAGCGGATCGCCACCGACCTCGCCGGTCTGCTCCTCGGTGGCGTCCTCGGGGGCGCGCCGGGCGTGCTGTGGCTCGTCGGCACCGGCGCGTGGCCCTACTTCCTCGACATCTTCCTGAACTGGAACCCGGACTACCTTTCCGAAGCCGGGTCCGTCGCGATGCGGTTCGGCACCACGTTCGACTGCTTCCGCCCGTGGAGCATTCTTCACTACGCGGCGCTGCCGCTCGCGCTCCTCGCGCTGTGGGAAGCGCGGGTGTGGTCGCGGCGGGCGGGCGGACCGGCGACCGTGCCCGGCCCCGGTCGGCTGTACCGCACGGCCGCGAGCGAGCGCGAGGTCGCCGCCCGCGCGCTACTCGCCGCGTGCTACCTCGCGTGGCTGGCGCAGGCGGTGCTGGTGCAGAAGGCGTTCGACTACGTTCACGTCCCGCTGATGTTCCTCGGCATGGCCCTGATCGCCGGGCAGCGGTGGTGCTTCGGGTTCGCGTACCTGCTGTGGTTCGTACTGGTCGGTGTGCTGGTGAACGTGGCGGAACTGTACCCGGCCGCCGCGCCGGCGGTGCGGGCGCTCGACCCGGCCGACAGTCATGTGAAGTTCGAGAAGCACCCGCTCGCGGACCGGGACGTGATGAAGCTGTGGCCGCGGTGCTGGATCGAAGGCGGTTCGCCGGAGATGCGCGACAAGCTCGGTCAGTACACGGACGTGCATTGCGGTACCAAGTGGCGCGAACTCGAAGACGTGGCCGCGTACCTGCGCACCGTCCAGCCGCCACTGGGGCCGCGCGAACTGAACTGCTGGCACGACAGCACGCACCCGCTGTACCTGATGCTGGACCTCGACCCGGCGACGCGGTACATGCACTACGGCACCGCGTTCGGCATCCGGTCGAAGCGCGAGGTGATCGAGCGCGAGGTGCGCGCGAGTCCGCAGCGGTACGTGGTGAGCGACCTGCTCCGCACGACGTGGGACCGCGACGCGCGACACGACCCGCGGTCGTGGCGCGACGGCGACCCGCTGCCCGTGTGGCTGCCCGCGGCCGAGCGCGAGCGGTTCCCGTGGAACCAGCCGGTCGTGTTCCGCTCCGGCCGGTACGTCGTTCACAAGATCGACCGGACGAAGCCGCTCGGTGTGATCCGCGTGCCCGACTGGGACAAACTCGACCGCCTCGACCGTGACGAGTGACGCCGCGGCGCGCGCGACACTTCGCCATTGACGAGCGTTCGCATCCTACCCACTCATACCGGCTGGCACGGAACAGTAACTCTGTTCTTGTCTTTGACCTCCCCCC
>JAYUBA010000907.1:0-15557 GCA_043741075.1 Frigoriglobus sp. | reverse complement strand
CCGTCAGCGGGTTGTCCTTCGACGCGATCCACTGCGCGAGCGCCGTGCGGCGGCCGGTGCTCGTGTCCGGGAACGGCGCGGACTTCGACGCGGCGCTCTCGACGTTCGATTCCGCGCTCTTCACTGCCCCGCGGAGCGCGAGCGGTGCCTTCGCCGGGTCGGCGATCGCGGCCTTGAGTTGCTCCAGTTCGCGTTCGGTCGCGGCGCGCGCCGCGCGGGCCGGGAGCACCCGCCACGCGTGGAACGCGGAGCGCTCCGCGTTCGCGGCCTCGGCCCTCGCGAGAGCCTCCCGCGCCGCGCTCAGCCGCGCTTCAGCCACCTTGAGGTAGGTCGCGGCGATCTCGGCGCGGCGGAGCGGTTGGTACGCTTCGGGCGGCAGCTTCACCGGTGTGGGCTTCAGCCCGTTCGGCGCGAGGAACTGCGGCAACCCCGGCGGCACCACGCGGTCCTTGTCCGCGTTGCGCTCGTCGCCGCGAATGTGGAACGGGGTCTTCGCGTCGAGGTTGCAGTCGAACGCGCGCGGGATGCCGTCCTTCGTCGCGTCCGGTTCGCCCGGCACGAGGTCGGTGCGCACCTGGTACGGCTCGAAGATCGCGCGGAACTGGTAGTAATCGGTCTGCTTGATCGGGTCGTACTTGTGGTCGTGGCACTTGCAGCAATTGAAGGTGACGCCGAGGAACGCCTTGCCGGTGTGTTCGACCGCTTCGTCGAGCCACGTCGTGCGGTTGAAGAGGAAGTACTGGCGGGCGAGGAAGCCGGTGGCGCGGAGCTTCTTCGCGTCGGTCGGGTACAGTTCGTCGGCCGCGAGCATCTGCCGAATCATCTCGTCGTAGCCGAGGTCGGCGTTGAAGCTCTCGACGGCCCAGTCGCGCCAGTGCCAGATGTGCCGCTGGCTGTTGCGCAGTTCCGCGCCCAGCCCCCACCAGTCGGAGTAGCGCCAGATGTCGAGGAAGTGCCGGCCCCACCGCTCGCCGTATTGCGGCGACGCGAGCAAGCCATCGACCACCTTCTCGTAGGCGTCGGGCGCGGCGTCCTTCAGGAACGCGTCGGTTTGCTCCGCGGTGGGCGGCAGGCCGATGAGGTCGATATAGACGCGGCGGAGCAGCACGCGCTTGTCGGCGGGGCCGACCGGCTTCAGTCCCTTCTCTTCCCACTTCGCCTGAATGAATGCGTCTACGGGGTTCGCGCTCGCGCGGCTAACGGGAACGACAGGGCGTGTCGGCGGGCGGAACGACCAGTGGTCGCGCGGGTCGGGTTCCGGGGCGTCGTCGGCGGGCACCTTCGCGCCCTGTTCGATCCACGCCTTAATCTTCGCGACCTGCTCCGGTTTGAGCGCGTGCCCTTCCGGCGGCATCCGCTGCTCCTCGTCGTCCGACGCCACGCGGCGCACGAGTTCGCTGTCGCCCGGCTTGCCGGGCACGATCACGCCAGCTTTGAGCAGGTTCGCCCCGCTATCGACGCGCATCTTCGCCTTCTGCGCGAGCGCCCCGTGGCACGCGTAGCACCGCTCCTGAAGGACCGGCTTCACGTCCTTGCGGTAATCGACCGGATCGGCCGCGTGGGCGGCGAGCGGCAGCAGGAGGAACAGGGGAAGGCTGAGGAACCGCATGGAGGCGTTCCGGTGATAAGCGGGCGGAAGGCGGGTGAAATCAGGTTAAGCGATTTGCGCGACAGGTGCAAACGTGTCTTTACCCCCTTTCGAGGTAACAACCGACTCGTTCGCCTATACGGCCGTACCGGTTGGGTAATTTCGGCGAGTGTCGAAGGAATGAATTGACGCGGCCCCCGCGACCGACTATCTTCAAGCTGCGAGAATGATGCTGCCACGGCGTTCTCGCACCGCCCGCCGACGCTGCCCGCCCTCCCCAGGCCGAAGCCTGCGCCTGCTAACACGCTGACCCCTGCCCCAAACCTCACGCCCCCCGCCCCGACAGGAGTCCTGCCGATGAATCTGTTATCCCGTTGCATCGGTTCGCCACTGAACCGCCGCAACTTCATGCACGTCGGGGCCGTTGGCGCCCTCGGCCTCACCCTCGACCAGTACATGCGCCTCCAGGCCGCCGAGCCGGCCAAGAAGCCGGCCAAGGCCCAGGCGTGCATCCACATCTTCCTGCCAGGCGGCTCCGCCCACCAGGAGAGCTGGGACCCGAAGCCGTTCGCCCCGGTCGAGTACCGCGGGCAGATGGGCACCGTGAAGACGAAGATCGAAGGCGAAGTCTTCAACGAGTGCCTCGTGAAGACGGCCGCGATCGCGGACCAGATCACCGTGTGCCGGGCCATGACTCACGGCGAGGCCGCCCACGAGCGCGGCACGCACAACATGTTCACCGGCTACCGGCCCAGCCCGGCCCTCAAGTTCCCCAGCATGGGCAGCGTCGTCAGCCACGAACTCGGCGTTCGCAACAACCTGCCGCCCTACGTCGCGGTGCCGAGCCAGCCGGCCCAGGACGCGGGCAGCGGTTACCTGTCGTCGTCGTTCGCGCCGTTCAGCCTGGGCAGCGACCCGGCCAACGGCGGGTTCCGCGTCCAGGACCTCGCCCTACCCGGTAACGTCACCCCGGACCGGTTCGCCACCCGGCGCAACATGCTCGACGCGGTGAACGCCCACTTCGCCGGCAAGGAGAAGTCGGACAACCTCGAAGCGATGGACACGTTCTACCAGCGCGCCTACGGCCTGATCTCCAGCGAGAAGGCCCGCGACGCGTTCGACATCAACAAGGAAGAGGCCAAGGTCCGCGACGAGTACGGCCGCAACGCCGCCGGGCAGCGGATGCTGATGGCCCGCCGGCTGGTCGAGAGCGGCGTCCGGTTCGTCACCATGACCTACGGCGGCTGGGACCTGCACGGCGACATCGTCGGCGGCACCAAGGCCCAACTGCCGCAGTTCGACCAGGCGTTCGCGACCCTGGTCACCGACCTGAAGCAGCGCGGCCTGTTCGACAGCACGCTCATCATGATCTCCAGCGAGTTCGGCCGCACGCCGAAGATCAACGCGACCGCGGGCCGCGACCACTGGCCCAAGGTGTTCAGCGTGGTGTTGGCCGGCGGCGGCATCAAGAAGGGCCTCATCTACGGCAAGTCGGACGCGACCGCCAGCGAGCCCGACGAGGACGGCCTGACGGTGGAGGACCTGGCGCACACCGTCTACGACTGCCTCGGCATCGACGCGACCAAGAAGCTGATGTCGCCGGGCGACCGCCCCATCGACATCGTCCGCGAGGGCAAAACCCGCAAGGAACTGCTCGCGTAAGGTCTGGTCTTCGCCCTCTCCCCTTGCGGGAGAGGGTGGCGGCGCTTCGCCGCCGGGTGAGGGGTCCGCTTCGCACCTGAATACAGCTTCGCGTTGTCGGCACAGGCCCGCGCCCCCTCACCCGGCTCGCAAAGCCTCGCCACCCTCTCCCGCAAGGGGAGAGGGCAAAACCATCCGACGCCGCTCCGCGACTCCAACCGCCCGCGCTCTGTGAGGCACCTGATGATGTCCCGCCTTTGGTTTTCAATCTGCGTCCTCTGCGTCATCTGCGGCGATTTGCTTGCCGCTTCTCCTGTGCTCAGCGTAATTCAGCCGCGCGGGGCGCAGCGCGGCACCGAGGCCGTCCTCACGTTCTCCGGCGGGCGGCTCGCCGACGCGCAGGAAGTCCTCGCCTACTACCCCGGCATCGCCGTCAAGAAGATGGAGGTGGTGAACGACGCGACCCTGAAGGTCACGGCCACCATCGCGCCGGACTGCCGGCTCGGCGAACACGCGTTCCGCGTCCGCACGGCGACCGGCGTGAGCGAACTCCGCACGTTCTGGGTCGGCGCGCTGCCGGTGGTCGAAGAGGTCGAGCCGAACAGCGACTTCGACAAGCCGCAAGCCATCCCGCTCAACGTCACCGTCCACGGCGTCGTTCAAACCGAAGACGTAGACTACTTCGTCGTCGAGTGCAAGAAGGGGCAGCGGCTGTCGGTCGAAGTCGAAGGGATGCGGCTCGGCGTTGCCTTCTTCGACCCTTACGTCGCCATCCTCGACAGCAAGCGGTTCGAACTCGCCACCGGCGACGACTCGCCGCTGACCGGTCAGGACGGCGGGTGTTCGGTCGTGATCCCGGCCGACGGCAAGTACATCGTCCAGATTCGCGAGAGCGCCTACGGCGGCAACGGCGCGTGCCAATACCGGCTGCACGTCGGCAACTTCCCGCGGCCCACGGCCGTCGTCCCCGCGGGCGGCAAGCCGGGCGAGGAACTCGAAGTCACGTTCCTCGGCGACCCGGCCGGGCCGATCAAGCAGAAGGTGAAGGTGCCCGCCGACGACGCGAACGGCCAGTGGCGGCTCCACTGCCAGACGCCCGAAGGGGTTAGCCCGACCGGGTTCAAGTTCCGCATCGGGAACCTGCCGAACGCCATCGAGACCGGCACGAACGTGAGCGCCGCGACCGCGACCCCCGGCACCGCGCCCGGCGCGTTCAACGGCGTCGTCTCCAAGCCCGGCGAGACGGACTACTTCAAGTTCACCGCGAAGAAGGGCGAGACCTACGACGTCCACTGCTACGCCCGCCGCCTCGGCTCCCCGCTCGACCCGGTGCTGTACCTCGGCAACGCGGCCGGCGGCGCGCTCATCGGCAACGACGACGCCATCGGCCCGGACAGCTACTTCCGCTTCGCCATCCCGGCCGACGGCGAGTACACGCTGTGGGTCCACGACCACCTCAAGAAGGGCGGGCCGGACTACTTCTACCGCATCGAGCTGACGCCGGTCCAACCGCGGGTCGAAACCACCATTCCGAAGGTGGACGGCAACAACCCGGCGAACCAGGACCGCCAGACGATCACCGTGCCCAAGGGCGGGCGGACCGCGTCGCTCGTAATCGCCAACCGCGTCGATTTCGGCGGGCCGCTCGCGATGGGCTTCGAGAAACTGCCCGCCGGTGTGACGCTCACCGCCGAGCAGATGGAACCGGGCCTGAACGTCATCCCGGTCGTGTTCGACGCGAAGCCGGACGCGCCCATTGCGGGGCACCTGAGCGCCATCACCGCGACCCACACCGACCCGAAGGCGCCGGTGCCGTTCAAGAGCGCGTTCGACGCGGCGTTCGTCATCAACCAACCCGGCCAGACCGTTTACACGCGACACGCCATCGACCGCACCGCGATCGCGGTGGGCGAGGCGGCACCTTATTCCATTGAAGTGATCGAGCCGAAGGTGCCGCTCGTGCAGAACGGCTCGTTCAACCTCCGCGTGGTCGCGAAGCGGGCGGAGGGTTTCAAGGGCGCGATCACGGTATTCCCACTCTGGACCCCGCCGGGCATGGGCATTCAAGGCTCCGCGGTCATCCCTGAAGGCCAGACGGAGTGCGTGCTGCCGATGAACGCGGCCCCGACCGCGGCACCGCGCAAGTGGAAGACGGCCGTGACCGCCGTGGCCGACGCGGGCAAGGGACCGGTGTGGGTCTCCAGCCAACTGTTCACGCTCGAAGTGACGGCCCCCGTCGTCACGCTCACGATGGAGCGCCCCGCCGTCGAGCAAGGCGCGCAAACGCAACTGTTCTGCAAGGTCGCGGTGACGACGCCGTTCGAGGGCAAGGCGAAGGTGACGCTCATCGGCCTCCCGGCGAAGACGACGACGCAGGTGATCGAGATCACGAAGGACTCGAAGGAGTTCGCGTTCCCGATCGTCGCGGACAAGACCAGCCCGGTCGGGCAGCACAACGTGTTCGCGCAGGTGGTCATCGACCGCGGCGGCGAACTGATTACCGGCAGCACGGGCGGCACGCAACTCCGCATCGACGTGCCGCTCCCGCCGAAGGTCGCGGCGGTCACGCCCCCGCCGACGGTGACACCGAAGACGCCCGCGCCCCCGGTGCCGGCGGCCCCGCCGAAGCGGCTCACCCGCCTGGAACAACTGCGGCTCGAAGCGGAGGAGCGGGAGAAGGCCGCCGCGGCCGGCGGGCAGCCCGTCCCGAAGAAAGAAGAGCCGCCGAAGAAGCCGTGATATGATGGGGCGAACCCACGGGAGAACCAATGACCGCGTATCGCGCTTCCGCCGTGTGGCTCGTCGTACTGACGGCGCTGGTCGGGTGCAAGAAGAAGCCCGCCGGCACGGGGGACGCCGCTCCCGCCGGCGATCCGAACGGGCGCATCGAGCCGGCTACGCCCGGCGGCCCGGTGGCGATACTCCCGTCGCCGACGGCGGGCAAGGTGACGGCGTGGCTCGACCGGATGGCCGACGACATCGAGCACGATAAGGTTTCGGGCTTCGAGGCGCGGCTCGACAGCCAGTTGCCGGCGCCCGTGGCTGGCGTCTCCGCGGTGGACGCGACCGCGGTCCGACCCGCCCTCGACGCCTCGTTCGCGCGATTCTGGGCGGCGTGGGAAACCCGCCCGGAGCGCACCCGGCAGAAGAACGTCCGCGACCTGACCGACACGCTGACCAAGCAGGGGATGCCGCCGGACAAGGCCAAGGAGCGGGCCGAGCAGTCGATCCGCCCGCTCCCGCCGCTCCAGGTGACGACCCCGAACCCGGACTTCGCCGGCAAATTCTTCAACCACATTGAGGCGAATGTTCCGGACGGCGTGACGGGCGACTGGACGGCCCCGACCCTCACCCGCGTGGCCGGCGCGGTCCGGTTCTCGGCGTCGCTCCGGGTCGGTTCCAACGGCGGGGTGACGCTGAAACTGCGGGGCCAGGTCGGCACGCTCACCGTGGACCCGGTCGTGGACGTGTTCGCGGACCTGCTCGAACTCGACGCGCCGGTGGTCGAACTGCGGGCCAAGGGCACGACGTTCCTCCGCGTCGGCCCGAAGACCAAGACGGTGCGACTTTTGGGCAACGTGATCAACGCGACCGTCTTCGCGCCCGCGAAAAGCGGGCTGAAGCTCGAAGGGGCGGAGGCGACCCACCGCGGCGTGGTCGTGGTCTGGTACTGAGCGACCGTGGTATGATGGGGGCGGTTGCCCTGTGACTCGGAGGACGCCATGAGCGAAGCCGTCGCGAAACTGAAGCCGCTGCTGGCCACACTCACCGCCAACGAGCGGGCCGAGGTGGCCGACTACTTACACGAACTGAACGGCACCGGCGAAGAGGAAGACCTGACCGAGGAGGAGTGGGAAGCGGAGTGGGCGGAGGAATGCAACCGCCGGCTCGAGCGGATGAAATCGGGGGAATCAGTCGGCATTCCGCACGAAGAAGTGATGCGACAGATGAAGGAGAAGTACGGGTGAAGGCCGTCATCTGGGACCGCGACGCGCGGCAAGAAGCCGACGACGCGCTCGCGGGCTCAAGAAACCCGGTGGAGCTTCAGCGGGCGATCGACGACGCACTCCACGACATCACGAACGGGCGAGTAACGCACGCCCGCATCGGTCGCACACAGCAGCGTCGGTGCATTTTGACGCCGTACCCGTACTCGATCATCTACGTGGACGAGGATGATGCGATTCGCTTGCTGGCTTTCCCGCACCACAAGCGGCGAACGAACTACTGGAAAAACCGCCTGCCGAAGACCTGAGCCGGAGCGGCCGAGAGCCACGAGGACGCCATGAGCGAAGCCGCCGAGAAACTGAAGCCGCTACTGGCCACACTCACCGCCGACGAGCGCGCGGAGGTGGCCGAGTATCTACTCACGCTCGACAACGGCAACGGCGATGGTGAACAGGAAGAACTGACCGACGAGGAATGGGAGGCGTCGGTGGCGGAGGAGTGCGACCGCCGGATCGCGGACCTCGCGGCCGGGCGCACGAAGCTCATCCCCGGCGACGAGGTGATGAAGCGGTTGAAGGAGCGGTTCGGGTGAAAACCATCGCCTACTTCACCGAAGCCGAGGACGAGATTACCAACGCCCTGCTCGCCTCCCGCGACTCGGTCGCCTTCCGCGGTGCGATCGACGATGCGCTACAGGACATCGCCGGAGGAACGATCACCCACGTGTGAATCGCCCGCTCGTCGTGCCGCCGGTGCGACCTGACGGCGTACCCGTACTCGATCATTTACGCCGAAACCGGTGACGAAATTCAGGTCCGTCGCCTTCCAGCATCACAAGCGGCGGGCCAACTACTGGAAATCTCGCCTGCCCAAGAACTGACACCCGCTACGACCCACCGCATGAGGCTGTTCGACATGCGCCTTGCCTACCTGCTTTCGCTCGCCACCCTCGGCCCCCTCTGCGGCGAATCGTTCGCCCAGACGATCGCCGTGTACCCGCCAGATATCAACCTCGAAACGGCCCGCGACAAGCAGTCGTTCGTCGTCCAACTCACCCAGCCCGACGGCATCACCCGCGACGTGACCGCACAGGCGCAGGTGACGTTCGCCAACCCCGCGCTCGCGAGGCTCGACAAGTTCGTCGTGCTGCCGGTCGCGGACGGCGCCACCGAGATGACGGTCACCTTCGGTGGGCAGACCGTCAAAGTGCCGGTGAAGGTGGTGAAGGCGAAGGAGGACCGCGCGATCTCGTTCAAGCAGGACGTGATGCCCGTCTTCATGCGCGCCGGGTGCAACGTTGGCGGGTGCCACGGGGCCGCCCGCGGCAAGGACGGGTTCCGCCTGTCGCTGTTCGGCTTCGACCCCGACGGCGACCACTTCCGCCTCACGCGCGAATTCAACGGCCGCCGCATCAACCTCGCGCTGCCGGCCGAAAGCACGCTGATCGAGAAGGCGCTCGGCAAGGTGCCGCACACCGGCGGCGCGCGGATGAAGGAGGGCGACGAGTACCACCAGACGCTCGTCCGCTGGCTCGAGGCCGACGCGCCTCTGGATGCGCCGACGGTCGCCCTGCCGGTGAGCATGGAGGTGTTCCCGCCGTCGGCCGTGCTCGACGGCAAGGGCGAGAAGCAGCGGATCGTGGTCCGCGCGAAGTACAGCGACGGCACCGACCGCGACGTGACCACCCTCGCGCTGTTCCTTACCAACAACGACAACGCTGCCAAGATCGACGGCGACGGGGCCGTCACCGCCGGCGAGCGCGGCGAGGCGTTCGTCATGGCCCGCTTCCACACGTTCACCATCGGCGTGCCGTTCATCACGCTGCCCAAGGACTTGAAGTTCGCGTGGCCCGCGACCGCCGAAACGAACTACATCGACACGGGCGTCAACAACAAGCTAAAGAAGCTCCGCATCGAGCCGAGCGGCGTGTGCGACGACGCCACGTTCGTGCGCCGCGTGTACCTGGACATCATCGGCGAATTGCCGTCGCCCGAAGAGTACGCCCGGTTCCTGGTCTCCACGCTCCCGACCAAGCGCGAGCACCTCGTCGATGAACTGCTCGACCGCAAGGAGTTCGCGGAACTGTGGGTGCTGAAGTGGGCGGAACTGCTACAAATTCGCTCGTCGAACCAGGTCAGCTACAAGGCGATGCTGCTCTACTACGGCTGGCTGCAAGAGAAGATCGCGAACAACGTGCCCACGGACGTGTGGGTGCGGGAACTGCTCGGTGCCAACGGGGGCACGTTCAAGAACCCGCCGACCAACTACTACCAGCTCGAAACGGACGTGCTGAAGGTGACGGAGAACGTCGCCCAGGTGTTCATGGGGATGCGCATCCAATGCGCCCAGTGCCACAACCACCCGTTCGACCGGTGGACGCAGGACGACTACTACTCGTTCGCCGCGTTCTTCACGCAGATCGGCCGCAAGGGCACCGACGACGCCCGCGAACTGGTGGTGTTCAACAGCGGCGGCGGCGAGGTGAACCACCCGGTCCGCGGGCGCGCGATGCCGGCCAAGTTCCTCGGCGGCACTGCCCCCGCTGACGTGGTCGCGAAGGACCGCCGCGTGGTGGTCGCGAACTGGCTCGCCAGCGCCGAAAACCCGTACTTCGCCAAGAACCTGTCGAACATCGTGTGGGGCCACTTCTTCGGCCAGGGCATCATCAACGAGATGGACGACGTGCGCATCTCGAATCCGGCGTCGAACCAGGAACTGCTCGACGAACTGGGCAAGAAGTTCACCGGCTACAAGTACGACTTCAAGAAACTCGTCCGCGACATCTGCACGTCGCAGACGTACCAGCGCAGCACGCAGGCGACGAAGACCAACGAGACCGACACGCGGAACTTCGCCCGCGGCCCGATCCGCCGCATCCGGGCGGAGACGATGCTCGACATCATCACCCAGGTGACCGACACGAAGAACAAGTTCCAGGGGCTGCCGCTCGGCGCGCGGGCGGTGCAGATCGCCGACGGCGGCGTGAGCACCTACTTCCTCACCACGTTCGGCCGGCCGACCCGCGAGACGGTCTGCTCGTGCGAGGTGCGGCTCGAGCCGACGCTGTCGCAGAGCCTCCACCTGCTCAACGGCGGCACCGTGGAGCCGAAGATCGCGGCGGGCAACGTGGTGGGCAAGATGCTCGCGGAGAAGAAGACCCCGGCGCAGATCGTCGAGAACATGTACGTCCGGTGCCTGGCCCGCGCGCCGAAGCCGGAGGAACTGAAGACGCTCCTCGCCATCGTGGAGAAGTCCGCCGACAAGAAGCAGGCGCTGGAGGACGTGTTCTGGGCGGTCATGAACTCGCGCGAGTTCATGTTCAACCACTGACGCCCCGCCGCTTGCGGCTTCGCGGGAGCGCGACGCGATGAGCATCCGTTTCTCGCCCGCTGCGTGCCCCGGTTGCGGCTCGCCGCTCCGGCCGAAGTACTCGACCTACCGCATTGGGGCGCGGCACTGGCTGTTCCCGGCTGCGCTGGTCGGCGGGATACTCGCCACGCTCGCGCTGATCCCGGTGATCCTCTGGGGCGTGGGCCATCTCGCCCAACTGCTGTTCGGCGACCTGGGGTTGCAGCGCCGCGAGATGGGCGTGCTGTACTTCTTCCTGCTGATCCCGTTCGGCGCACTGGTGGTGCGCCTGAACCTAATCGGGTGGCGGCTGATCCACCGGCTGCCGCGGAACTTCACCGCCGGGTGCGAGACGTGTACCTGGACCGGCCCGTGCCGCGTGTACGAGACCGACGCCGAGCTTTAGTCCCGCCCGTTTCCAACAATCCGATACGAACGCGCCCCACCTTGAGGCTTCCTGATATGCGGCAACTGGCTTTCCTCTGCTCCGTGGTCGCGCTCCTCGCCGGCGGGTCGAGCGTCCTCGCGGACGCCAAGAACCCGACCTACGACGACGACGTGATGTCGATCGTCAAGCAGTCGTGCGCCAACTGCCACGGCAACGACAAGCAGAAGGGCGGGCTGAACCTCGCCACCTACGTGTCCATGAGCCAGGGCGGGGCGTCCGGCGTGGTCGTCACGCCGGGCAACCCCGGCAAGTCGCGGATTTATACCCTCGCGGCCCACATCGACGAGCCGAAGATGCCGCCGCAGGGCAACAAGCTCGCCGACCCGCAACTCGCCACCCTCAAGTTGTGGGTGGAGCAAGGCGCGCGGCAGAACTCCGGGAGCAAGGTGAGTGTGACGCCCGCGCCGACCACCGACATCGGGCTGAAGTCGGTGGTGAAGGGCCGACCGGAAGGATTGCCCCCGATGCCGGCCATAGGCAAGTTGAAGCTCGACCCGTTTGTGGTCGCGCGCCGGCCGGGCGCGGTGCTCGCGCTCGCCACAAGCCCGTGGGCACCGCTCGTCGCCGTCGGCGGGCAGAAGCAGGTCATCCTCTACAACACCGACACGAACGCGCTCGTCGGCTTCATCCCGTTCGAGCACGGGCAGATCAACTGCATCAAGTTTTCGCGTAACGCGAAGTTCGTGCTGGTCGCCGGCGGCAAGGGCGGGCAGTCCGGCAAGGCGGTGCTGTACAAGGTCGAAACGGGCGAGAAGGTGCTGGAAGTCGGCATCGAGAGCGACGCCATCCTCGCCGCCGACATCTCCGCCGACCAGACGCAGATCGCGGTCGGCAGCCCGTCGAAGCTCGTCCGCATTTACTCCACCGCCGACGGCAAGGTGCTGCACGAGATCAAGAAGCACACCGACTGGGTGTGTACGGTCGAGTACAGCCCGGACGGCGTGCTGCTCGCCACCGGCGACCGCAACGGCGGCATGTTCGTGTGGGAGGCGTTCACCGGCCGCGAGTACTTCAGCCTCCGCGGGCACACCGCGATGATTACCGACGCGTCGTGGCGCGACGACTCCAACGTGCTGGCGACGTGCAGCGAAGACACCACGATCAAACTGTGGGAGATGGAGAACGGCGGCCTCATCAAGAACTGGGGCGCGCACCCCGGCGGCGCCGCGGGCGTCCGGTTCACGCACGACGGCAGGCTCGCCTCCACCGGCCGCGACAAGGTCACGAAGCTGTGGGACCAGAACGGCACGGCGCTGAAGGCGTTCGAGGCGTTCCCGGACCTGGGGCTTCGCGTCGCGGTGACGCACGACAACGCGAAGGTGCTCGCCGGCGACTGGTCCGGGGTGGTGAAGTCGTGGAGCGCGGCCGACGCGAAGGTACTCGCCACGCTCGACGCCAACCCGCTTCCGGCGGCCGAGCGGCTGAAGAAGGCCGAAGCCGCGCTCGTCGCGTCCACGGCGAAGGTCGCCCCGACGCAGGCCGCGTTCGACGCGGCGGCGCTCAAGGCGAAGCAATCGACCGACGCGTACACCGCGGCCGTCGCGAACGTCGCGAAGATCAACGCGGACCTCGCCGCCGCGAACAAGGCCGTGATCGACTTCACCGCCGCCGCGAACGCCGCGAAACCGCTGATGGACGCGGCGAAGGTCGAAGTTGACAAGGCGGCGCCGCTCGCCGCTGCCGCCGCGAATAAGGCCGCGGCGCTGGAAGTGGTGGCGGCGGTCGATACGGTCGCGGCGAAGACGGTCGCGGACGCCGCCGCGAAGGCACCGACGAACGCGGACCTCGCGGCGCAGTCGAAGGTTAAGGCCGACGCGCTCGCGGCGCTGAACGTCGCACTCGCCGCCGCAAAGAAGGCGATGACCGACACGGCCGCGGTGGTCGCCGCTGCGAACGTGAAGTTCGCGGCCCAGTCGAAGGTGTACACCGACGCGCTGGCGGTGGCGGCGGCGAACCAGAAGGCGGTGGCGGCGCTGACGCCGATGGTCGCCCCGGCGGCAGCCGCGATCGTCCCGGCGAAGGCCGCGCTCGACGCCGCCAACGCGGCCGTGGTGCCCGCGAAAGCGGCCCTCGACGCGACCAACGCGGAGGTCGCTGCCGCGAAGGCGGCCGTCGATCAACTGAAGCCGGCACCGGTGCCGCCGGTACCGCCGGTGCCAGTGCCGCCGAAGAAGTAGTGCGCCTGGCGAACCCGGAGCGTCAGCGACGGGGTGCGACGGTACACCCGACGCCGACGTTTCACCCCGTCGCTGACGCTCCGGGTTCGCCTTTTACTTGCGATACCTCGCCCGTTCGGCCACAATTCAAGAACCTCGAACGCTCTCCGCTTCGGGCTGCCACCGGAGCCGCCATGCCGCTCGCTCGCATCCTTCTCGTGACCGTCGCGCTGCTCCTCCTCCCCCTTCCGACATCGGCGGAGGAGAAGGTCGATTTCGCGCGCGACATCCGGCCGATCCTGTCGAACGCGTGCTTCAAGTGCCACGGCCCGGCGGTGCAGAAGGCCAAGTTGCGCCTCGACCAGCGGGACGCCGCAATCAACAAAGGCGCGATCACGCCCGGCAAGCACGCGGAAAGCGAACTGCTGAATCGCGTCCTCCTCCCCGACGGCGACGACGGCCACATGCCACCCGTCGATGTCGCGCCGCGGCTCACGCCGGAGCAAGTCGCCAAGCTGAAGGCGTGGATCGACCAAGGCGCGGTGTACCCGCCGCACTGGGCGTTCGTGCCACCGAAGCGCTCGGCCCTTCCCACTGGTCGCGAGCCGCATTCGATCGACCGGTTCGTCTTCGCCCGTTTGGATATGGAAGGGTTGAAGCCGTCGCCGCCGGCGGACAAGGCGACACTCATCCGCCGCGCCACGCTCGACCTCACCGGCCTTCTCCCATCGCCGATGGAAGTCGAAGACTTCCTGAAAGACGGGTCGCCGACGGCTTACGAGAAGGTGGTCGATCGGTTGCTCGCGTCGCCGCACTACGGCGAGCGGCAGGCGCGGCACTGGCTCGACCTCGCCCGCTACGCCGACAGCAACGGCTACACCATCGACGGCCCGCGCCACATCTGGGCCTACCGCGACTGGGTGATTCACGCCCTCAACGCGGACATGCCGTTCGACCGGTTCACCGCCGAGCAGCTCGCCGGCGACCTACTGCCGGACGCGACCACGCCGCAGAAGGTCGCGACCGGGTTCCACCGGAACACGTCGTTCAACGAGGAGGGCGGCACCGACGCCGAGCAGTTCCGCGTCGAGCGCACGGTGGACCGCGCGAACACCACCGCCGCCGTGTGGCTCGGCCTGACCGCGGGGTGTGCGCAGTGCCACGACCACAAGTACGACCCCGTCTCGCAAAAGGACTACTACCGCCTGTACGCGTTCTTCGACTCGTGCGACGAGCCGACGCTGCCGCTCGGCGGCCCGCCCGACGCCGAAAAGCAGATCGCGACCATCCAGGCGAAACTGGCCGCGGCGCGGCTCGCCGGCGCGGACGACGACGCGAAGAAGCTCATCGCGGAACTGAAAAAAGTGCAAAGCCAAGTGCCGACGACGCTCGTGATGCGCGAGCGGCCGAAGTCGCGGCAAACCTTCGTGCAGATCCGCGGCGACTTCCTCCGCAAGGGCGACGAGGTGCAGCCCGCGTACCCCACCGCCCTCAGCACGACACGCGCCGGCAAGCGGCTCACGCGCCTCGACCTCGCGAAGTGGCTGACGAGCGCGGAGAACCCGCTGACGGCCCGCGTCACGGTGAACCGCGAGTGGCAGAAGTTCTTCGGTCGCGGGCTGGTGGAAACGGAGAACGACTTCGGCCTCCAGGGGAACTTCCCCACGCACCCGGAGCTACTGGATTGGTTGGCAGTGGAGTTCAGGGAAGGTGGTTGGTCGTTCAAGAAGTTCCACAAACTCATCGTGACTTCAGCCACCTACAAGCAAGCCTCCGCAACGAGGAAAGACCTGAGCGAGAAAGACCCGCGGAACCTGCTCCTCGGGCGCCAAACACGCCTGCGCCTCGAAGCCGAGATCATCCGCGACGCGTCCCTCTCGGCGAGCGGGATGCTGAACCCGTAGGTGGGCGGCGCGGGCGTGTTCCCGCCGCAGCCGCGGGAGGTGTTCGCGTTCACGCAGAGCAACCACCCGTGGGTGGAAAGCAAGGGGCCGGACCGCTACCGCCGCGGGATGTACACGTACATCTGGCGGCAGTCGCAGCACCCGCTACTGACCACGTTCGACGCGGCCGACGCGCAGGTCGTCTGCACGAAGCGGAACCGCAGCAACACGCCCTTGCAAGCGCTGCACATGGCGAACGACCCGGTGTTCGTGGAGTTCGCGACCGCGCTCGGTACGCGCATCGAAGCGGAAGGGCCGACCGACGACGCGGGGAAGATCGCGTTCGCGTACCGCGTGTGTTTCTCGCGCGAACCGACGAGCGCCGAAGCGCAGCGCGTGCAAGCCTACCTCGACGCCAAGCGCAAGGCCGAACCCAAGACCGCCTGGGTCGCGGTGGCCCGCGTGCTGATGAATTTGGATGAGTTCATCACTAGGGAGTGAGTTCGAGAAGTGATGAGTGATGAGTGATGAGTGATGAGTTGAAA
>JAYUBA010000906.1:0-5071 GCA_043741075.1 Frigoriglobus sp. | reverse complement strand
CGGGCGGTGAGTGCATCCCGCGAAGCCGCAAGCGGCTCGCGCGCGTCTTCCTCCCCCTTCCCTTCAGGGAGGGGGGCCGGGGGGGTGGGTCTGGCGAGCGCGCTCACCAACTCCCCCACCCGCTCTGCCCGCCACCGCGTCGCGTCCTTGAGCTTCCGCAACTGTGGCCGCAGCGCTGCCGCTTGTAGCTCGCTGAGCGGTGCCCACTGCTGAAGCCCGCGGTGCAGCCACGTCTTCGCGCGCTGGTGGAGTTGTGCGTCGGTGAACAGCAGCGCCCCGCCGCGGCCGGCGGTGAGCAGCTTCGACCCGCCGAAGCTGAGCGTGCCGACATCGCCCCACGTCCCGGCCGGCTTGCCCTCCACCGTCGCGCCGGGTGCCTGCGCCGCGTCTTCGACGATACCGACGCCACGCGCTCGTGCGATGTCCGTTGCCGCGCGCATGTCCACGATCCCGCCGTGCAGGTGCGAGCAGATGACGGCCTTCGTCCGCGGGGTGAACGCGGCTTCTAGCTTGCTCACGTCGAGTTGCCAGTTCGCTGCGCAAACGTCGATCAGAACGGGCTTCGCGCCGAGCGCGTGAAGTGTCAGGAAGGTCGATTCGTAGTCGTAGGCGGCCATTACCACTTCGTCGCCCGGCCCGACGCGGAGGGCGCGCAGGGCGGCTTCCACCGCGAGCGTGCCGCTGGCGCAGGTGAGCGCGTGCGGCACGCCGTGGAACGCGGCCAACTCCGCTTCGAGCGCGCCGACGTGTTCGCCGTGGTACTGCCCCCACGCGCCGGACGCGGTCGCGGCGGCGAGCGCGGCGTACACGTCGGGGTCGGCGAGCGGCCACGCGGGCGGCCCGTCCGGGCGAACCGGGGTGCCGCCGAGCAGCGCGGGGAGATCGGAGCGCATGTTTCAGGTATACTGGAATCTCACCCGCGAACGGAAGGCACGCCCGTGGCCCAACCTCCCGAACCCGATTGGCGCACCGCCACCAACCCGGACGTGCTGCTCAACATCGTTCTGCCGCGCCCGCTGCCCTACGCCGCGACGACCGCCGCCCGCGAACTGCCGGCCCCCCTTGCCCGCCGGTTGCGGCTCTTCGGGGTCGGATGCGCCCTGTTGGTGTGGGACATGCTGGCCACCGACACCCGGAATTCGGTCATACTGTCTGAGCGGTGCGCGGACGGGCGACTCGCGGTGAACGACCTCGGCGACTTCGCGGTGCGGATGATGTACGGGCCGGTGACGTTTCAGCAGCAGGCGATGAACGCCGCCGGGTGGGCGTCGGCCGGGTTCTGGGGAGGGCGAGGGCGGGTGCAGCGCGATCCAGAGCAAATGGTGGTGTGGAACCCGGCGGAGGCCGCCCGCGAAGCCGCGAAGGCGCTCGCCACGCGCGCCGCGGGACCCGCACCCGCCGACTCTCACCGCCGGGAGAAGTGGCACGCCGCCTGGAACACGACCTTCGCCGAAGCCCGCGCGCATCAGGCGGAGCTGGTCCGCGACATCTTCCCGCCGCCGGGCTACACGCCGGTGCTTCACCCCGACTGGCGCACGTCCACCGTCGTCGCGCTCGCCCGGCACATGGACGACACCGGCGACTTTTCCGCCGTGCCGATCCTCGCCGACGCACTCCAGGACGCCGGGTGCGACGACGACATCATGCTCGACCGCTGCCGCGCGGGGTCGGGCGTACACTGTCGCGGAAACTGGGTGGTGGATTTGGTACTCGGCCGCGAATAGGTTACAAAGAACCCCTCCCCAACCCCTCCCCCAAGCGGAGAGGGGCTAAATCCGGCCGACAGTCCGGCTCCCCCTTCCTTCTTAGGGAAGGGGGCTGGGGGGTTAGGTTCTTCCAAGCGACTCCGATGAACGAAACGACTTGGCTGACCGGCACCGACGGCGAGGCAATGCTGGAGTTCGTCTCCGACCGGCTGTCGCCGCGCCAGTACCTGCTGGCGTCGGCCGCGTACGCGCGGCGCCTGTGGGACTTCCTCCCCCCCGGCGCGCTGCAACAGGCCATCGACGCCGTCGAGCGCGCGACCGAACCGCTCGCGCCGGAGCAGCGGGCGGAGTGGCTGCGGAAGATCGACGCGGCCGTGCCCGAAGCGGTCGGCGCGGCGGAACTCATGCAGCGCGACATCGTGAAATCCGCCGACCCGGACGCCGCCGGCCAGGACGGGCCGGTGCTGGCCCGCCCGAACCAGATCGCCCCGGCGTTCCCGCTGTTCCAGGCGGCCAGCCGGCACGCGGCCAACGCGATCCTGTGGCTCGGCGAGGCGGTCGGCGAGGCGGCGTCGGCCGTTCGCGTGCTGTTCGCCGAACCGAACGAGGAGATGCTCGAAAACATCCGCCCGGAAGTGGAGCGGGCGCTCGGCAGCCGCACGCGGGCCAACGGGGCCATGAACAACGCCCTGCGGTTCAAGAGCGAGGGCGACGAGCACGCCGACCGCTCGGCCGGGGTGAAGAACAAGCGCATCGCCGAGTCCGAGGCGATTGAAATGGTGCGGAAGGTGGAGGAGGGCCGGCAGCAGCGCGAGGACGACGAGTTCGAGACCGAAATGAAGCGCGAGAAGCGGGAGGGGAAGCAACTCGCCCGCGTGCTGCGCGAGATCGTGGGGAACGCGTTCACGCCGCCGCGGTTCGAGCCGGCGTGGCGCACGAAAGACGTGGTCGCGCTGGCCCGCGTCATCTTCGACAACCGCGACTTCTCCGCGCTGCCGGTCCTGGCCGACGCGCTGCTCGACGCCGACTGCGACGAGGAGGCGATCCTGCGGCACTGTCGCGGCACGGAGGTGGGGGTGAAGGAACCGGTGCCGCACGTCCGGGGTTGCTGGGTGCTCGAGGTGATCCTGGGCCGGTACGAGCCGCTACCGGCGGCGCAGCCGGAGAAGAAGCTCAAACCCCGCCGCCCGCTCGACGACATCCTCGACTTCGGCCCGTTGGCGGATGACGACGACACGCGGTTGGCCTAATGGCGAGCGGCGCGGCGGCGGGCCGCTCAGGCCGCGAGTTCGTACACGGGCGTTTCCGGCTCGTCCGCCGCGAACACCTTCAGCGTGATTCCGGGCGTCTTACGCGACGCCGCGAACAGGTAGTCGGCTACCCGCTTGCAGGTGTCGAGCGCGTCGGCTGGGTCGTTCGGGGCGAGGACGATCACCACCTCACCGTCCCGCACGTCGGAGCGCGTGCCGTCCACCCACACGCCCGCCCGGTCGAACAGCGCCTCCACCTCGTTCACCTTTTCGACGAGCGAGCGGAGCGTCTGGAACTTCCGCTCCCCGTCCACACCTGCCGCGAGAGGCACCGTGAGGTGGACCGTGGCCGTCGGCGCAGCCGGCTCGGACATCAGCTTGACCACCGGAAGTGCGGGACCATGAACACGGATCAGTTCGCAGACGGGTACGGGAGAATCCGCTTCGGATGCGAGCCGGACCACCGGAAGTGCCGGCCCTTGCACGCGAATCAACCGGCTTCGCTCGTTATTCGGAGTCGCCACGAGATACCTCCTCAACTGAGCTGAGCACATTCACACGAGCCGGAGGGAACGGCCGATCATCCGGCGAAGCCGGTTCGTGCATCGAGCGGTGGTTGCACACCAGATGCACGAAGAACACGCCTGGCCCCGGAAACGTGATGTCAACTTCAAGTACCTGTTCAAGCGGAACAGCCCGATAGGCGGTGCCGGGGAACGCGACCACAACGCGCGGCGCGTTCGGGTTGATCACAAACCCCTGCTCGTCTCGCACTTCCACCGAAAACGGGAACGTCCCCACCGCGTCTTCCAACTGGCAGTACAACGCCAGAGGTGGTGGATGATACCTCCCGGTCGTTCCCGGCGGAATCTGGAGCGTGTGGATCGGCTCGTGAAGGGAGAACGGCAAACCGTTCGCGTCGAAATCAACGTGCGAGCAGAGGAGAGCCAGTCTCAACCGCGGCTTCACAGATGCCATCGCCGGGCCTCATGGCTCTGGTCCCACACCCGTATCGTAACCCCACTTCGGAGGGAACGCAAGCGAACCGCAACCGCGGGCGATTCCCCCGTTGCCCCGCGCCGGATGCGCGGTATCGTGCCAGGGGACAGGTTCCGCCCCCCACCGCCCCCGGAGTTCGCCATGTCCATTCCCACCCGGCCGCTCGGCAAGACCGGCGTACACGTCCCCATCATCTGCCTCGGCGGGTGGCACATCGGACAGCCGGCCGTCGGCGACGCCGAAGCCGAGCGCATCATGCACGCCGCCATCGACCAGGGCGTCACGTTCTTCGACAACGCCTGGGACTACCACGAGGGCCGCAGCGAAGAGATCATGGGCCAGGCGCTCGCCACCGGCGGCCGGCGACAGAAGGTGTTCCTCATGACCAAGAACTGCGGGCGCGACGCGGCCACCACCCGCCAGCACCTCGACGACAGCCTGCGCCGCCTCCGAACCGACGTGATCGACCTGTGGCAGTTCCACGAGATCAACTACGACAACGACCCCGAATGGGTCGTCGAGCGCGGCGCGCTCGCGGTCGCCCTCGAAGCCCAGAAGGCCGGCAAGGTGCGGTTCCTCGGCTTCACCGGGCACAAGGCCCCGCACATCTTCCTGAACATGCTCGGCAAGCACACCGACTGGGCGACGTGCCAGCTCCCGGTGAACGTGTGCGACTACTTCTACCGCAGCAGCATTCACGAGGTCATCCCGGAACTGAAGAAGAAGAACGTCGCGGCGATCGGCATGAAGAGCCTCGGCGGCGGGAACATGACCGACGGCGGGCGCATCGTCGCCGGCGGCGTCGCGACCGTCGATGAGTGCATCCGCTACGCGCTCTCGCAGGACATCGCGACGCTGGTGGTGGGCATCGACTCGATGAAGGTGCTGATGCAGGACGTGGCCATCGCCCGCGACTTCGAGCCGATGCCGAAGGACGAGGCGGACGCGCTGCTCGCCCGCGTGAAGCCGGTCGCGACCGACGGCCGGTTCGAGTGGTCCAAGTCCACGCAGAACTTCGACGGCCCGTACCACCGCAAGCAGCACGGCTTCGCCGAGTGATACGCTTCGCAGGAACGAACCGCCGTCTTCTTGTGGTGCGGGCCTCTGGCCTGCATC
>JAYUBA010000905.1:0-5073 GCA_043741075.1 Frigoriglobus sp. | reverse complement strand
AAGCCCCCTGTGCGCTATCAAAGCCTTTCGTGAGGCGAACGCACAGGGGGCTTACGCCCCCCGCTCAGGAGGTCACTTCGGAATCGTCGGCTTGAAGTCGAGCGTCTTCACCAGGAACGCCCACTGGTCGGCGACCTCCTCGATGATCTTCGTCGTCGGCTTGCCGGCCCCGTGCCCGGCCTTCGTCTCGATGCGGATCAGCACCGGGTTCGGCCCCTTGTGGTTCGCCTGAAGCGCCGCCGCGAACTTGAAGCTGTGGCCCGGCACCACGCGGTCGTCGGTGTCCGCCGTCGTCACCATCGTCGCGGGGTACGCCTTCGGCCCGTTCTTCAGAAGGACGTGGTACGGGCTGAACTTGTACTGCGCCGCGAAGTCGTCCTTGTTGTCGCTCGAACCGTAGTCGTCCACCCAGAAGCGGCCCGCGGTGAACTTCTGGAACCGCAGCATGTCCATCACGCCCACCGCCGGCAGGCACGCGCCGAACAGGTCCGGCCGCTGCGTCATGCACGCGCCGACGAGCAGCCCGCCGTTGCTCCCGCCCTGGATCGCGAGCTTCTTCGGGCTGGTGTACTTCTCCGCGACCAGATACTCGGCCGCGGCGACGAAGTCGTCGAACACGTTCTGCTTGGTCAACTTGGTCCCGGCGCGGTGCCACGCGTCGCCGTACTCGCCGCCGCCGCGCAGGTTCGCCACCGCGAATACCCCGCCCATCTCCATCCACTGTAGCCGGCTCACCGAGAAGCCCGGCGTGAGCGAGATGTTGAACCCGCCGTAGCCGTAGAGGAGCGTCGGGTTCTTGCCGTCGAGCGCAAGGCCCTTCTTGTGCGCGATGAACATCGGCACCTTGGTGCCGTCCTTGCTCGTATAGAAGACCTGTTTCACCTCATATAGCGAAGGGTCGAACTTCACCTTCGCCTGCCGGATCAGCTTGCTTTCGCCGGTCGCCGGGTCGTAACGGTAGACGCTCGTCGGCGTGGCGAAACTGCTGAACGTGTAGAACGTCTCCTTGTCGTCGCGCCGGCCGTTGAAGCCGCTCGCGGTGCCGATGCCGGGCAGCGCCACGTCGCGAACGAACGTGCCGTCCACCTCGTACACCTTCACCGCGGTCTTCGCGTCCTTCAGGTAGCTGCAAATGAAGCGGTTGCCGACCAGATCGACGCTGTCGAGCGGTTCGTTCGCCTCCGTGATGATGGTCTTCCAGTTCTCCTTGCCCGGCTTCTTCGTGTCGATAGCGATGATCTGGTACTTCGGTGCCTTATAGTCGGTCTGGAAGTAGAACACGCCCGCGTCGTTGCCCAGGAAGTTGAACTTGTTCTCGTGGTTGTCGATCAGCTCGACGATCTTGCCGGCCGGGTCGCTCAAGTCCCGATATGCGATACGGACCTTGCGGCTGGTGGTGCCGTCGCCGATGGAGATGATGAGGTACTTACCGTCCTCGGTGACCCCGCCGCCGACCGACCACTTCGGGTTGTCCGTCCGCTCGTAGACGAGCTTGTCCTCGCTCTGCGGCGCGCCCATGTTGTGGTAGTAGAGCTTCATATCGACGTTGAGGTCCTGGAACGCGGCGTCCTTCTTCGGCTCGGGGAAGCGGCTGTAGTAGAAGCCCTTCCCGTCCTTGGTCCACGACGCGTCGCTGAACTTCACCCACTTGAGTTCGTCGGTCAGCGTCTTGCCGGTGGTCACGTCGAGCACCTTCCACACGTTCCAGTCGCTGCCGGCCTCGGCGGTGCCGTAGGCGATGAACTTCGCGTCGTCGCTGACGGCCACGCCGGCGAGCGCGACGGTGCCGTCCTTGGTCCACGCGTTCGGGTCCATCAGCATCTTCGCGTCGGCGTCGAGTGCGTCCTGCACGTAGAAGACGCTCTGGTTCTGCAGCCCGTCGTTCTTGTAGAAGAAGTACCGGCCGCCGTGCTTCGCCGGGGCGCTGATCTTCTCGAAGTTGAACAGGTCGGTGATCCGCTTCTTGATCGCCTCCCGCTCCGGGATGGATTCGAGGTAGCCGAACGTGACCTTGTTCTCGGCCTCGACCCACGCGGCCACGTCCTTCGACTTGCGCACGTCGTCTTCGAGCCAGCGGTACGGGTCGGCGACCTTGGTGCCGTGGTAGTCGTCGGTCACGTCGCCCGTCTTCGTGTCGGGGTACTTCAACGTCTTCGGCTCCTCGGCGTGGGTGGTGGAAACCAGGACCGCGGACAGCGCGGCGACGACGGCGGCCATCGCCCAGCGGGTCAGGCGCATGAGTGACACTCCTCGGATGAGGGAGAGGGGATGTACGGGGGGAATTGTACGCGGGCGGGCGGCGGCAGTCCGCAGCGCATTTGCCCTTCGCGCCGCTCTCCGCTCCCGCTATTCCCCTCCCATCTTGCCCGCGTTCCGTAGGGAGGTTGCGCATGGTCCGGCGATTGGCGGTACTCACGGCGGCGGTCGCTCTGGCTTCGGTTGCGTTCGCGCAACCGCCCGCAGCCGCGCCCGCGGCGCCGCGGTTCAAGTGGGAGCCGGGGAAGGTACACACGTACCGCGTCGTGCAGAACACGGTGGTGCAGGAGACGACGCTCGACGAGAAGACGAACAAGCCGGCGACCGGCGAGGCGAAGACCAGTCTCACGCTCGTCCGCAAGTGGACCGTGGGCGAGGTGGACAAGCTCGGCGTCGCGACGCTGGAGATGAGTATCACCGAGATGAAGAGCGAGTTCCGCCAGTCGGACGGCGCGGTAACGATCACCGATTCGTCCAAGCCCGAAGACGCGAAGGCGATGGCCGCGTTCCTGAACAAGCCGATCGTGACGGTGCGGATGGACGCGCGCGGCCAACTCGTCGAGGTGAAGGAAGCGAAGGTCGGGACCGCGGCGCGGCTGCACGCGGAACTGCCGTTCCGGCTCGTGCTGCCGGACGCGGCCCCGGAGGCGAACAAGACGTGGGACCGGCCGTTCGCGGTGAAGCTCGACCCGCCGAACGGCACCGGCGAGAGCTACGACTTCGTGCAGAAGTACACGAGCAAGGGCGAGAAGGACGGGTTGCTCATCGTGGGCGTCGAAACGGCGCTGAAGGCACCGCCGAAGGCGGTGAGCGAGCAGGTGCCGCTGGTGCCGATGCTGTGGACCGGCGACGTGTACTTCAACGTGGCGGCGGGCAAGTACCACGCGTCCCGGCTGAAGGCGAAGGCGGAACTCGTCAACCACCAGGGCGAGGGGACGAAGTTCGTGTACGAGAGCACCTACTCCGAAGACGCGATCGAGAAGTGACGCTTCGATGTGTAGCCGCGACGCGCAGCGGAGCGGGTGCCCGCCGCGCGTCGTTTCGTCACGGCAGCAGATCGCTCACGAGAATCGAAGCGCTCGGCGCGGCGAGCGGCGAGACGGTGTCGTTCGGGCCGAAGGTGAGTTGCGTGGCGTACCCGTGGCCGTGCGGCTGCGCGGCGTCCGGCCGCGGGTCGCGGAACACGAACAGTTGCCGGCCGTTCACATCGACCACCCAATACTCCGCGATCCCCCCGGCGGCATACACGCCCACTTTCACGGATGTGTCGTACCGGAGTGACGAATTGGAAACCTCGGCGACGAGCGCCGCGGTGGTCGGGTGGCTGGTGTAATCGCCCGCTTTTCCGGACACCACCGCGACATCCGGTTCCGGGTCGGTCGCCTGGCCGAGTACGAGCGGCTTCGCCACGCGGACGTGGAAGCCCTTCCCGACGGCATCGCGTACTGCGTCCTCGGTTTTCGTCGCGGCGATGGCGTGCGGCGGGTTCATCGGCCCCTCCTCGACGATGGTGCCGTCCACCAGCCACGCGCGGCGGCCCTCGAACATGCCGAGGTCGCCGAGGTAGTGGAACTGCGGCACCGTCCACACCAAGTTGCGGGGCGGGCCGGACGGCACCGGCGTCGCGATGTGCGGGGGCATCATGGCAAACCCTCCTTTGGCCCTCAACTTATCATCAGCCCTTGCCCAGCACCAGATCGACGACCCAGCACCCGCGGACGTGAACCTGCGTCGTGCTGCGGCAGTGGTCGAGGATGTCGTCGTTGTCGCATCCGGCGTCTTGAAGTGCGTCCGCGAGGATCGGCATCGCGCCGAACTCACGCGACTCGTACATCGTGCGGGCGAGTGTAAGGACGGTGTCGGTGCGCCAGTCGGCAGAGAAGTTGGCCGAAGGGGACAGGCCGCCGAAGATGTCGCGCCCGAGAGCCAGTTGTTGCTCAGCTTCTTGGAAGTCGGCGTGTCTGAAGACCTCTAGGTCACGCCACTCGGGGTCGTAAGCCTGTTGCTCCTGACAGATGATCGCCGTCCGAGCCGCCCGCCCGAAGTTGTTGTCCGCGGACGCAACAAGGTCACCATCATCGAGGGGCCGATACGCAGCGCTCAACGCCCAATAGGTCGGGGAGCGACCCGCCTCGCCGGCCGCTTCCATGGACGCGCAAAGTTGCCGGATGGTGTCCGTAACCGGTCGAAGAAGTTGTCGGCGGTCGTAGGACCGAATTAGCCGAGTTCGCTCATCGCCTCCACCGTCGTCATCGCGCTCGTTATCGGACAGCCGCTCTCCGAACTCGACGCTGGTGCGAACGGCTTCTTTTACTGGGCCGTCATCGAGTCGGACCAACACACGCCGGGTGATCGCGCACGCCAGTAACCGGCGCTTCCGAACACACTGAACTCCGGCCGACTTCAGTAAGACGCATAACGCCACCGCCGCCGGAGGATCAGGAGGCGAGTTCATTTGCGTGCCCTCAAAGCAAATCACCTCCCTCGCGCCAAAGTGCGAGGGAGGTGATTATTGTCGGCAAGCCCAGTCGTTGCAACGACTGGGCTTGCTGCGTTGCACAGGATGGAGCGTCAGCCCAGGTTCATCGAGAGCAGGAACTCCAGGTTCGATTTCGTCTTCTTCGACTTGTTCACCAGCATCTCCATCGCCTCCACCGGGTGCATGTCGGCCAGCACGCGGCGCAGGTGTCGGACCTTCTCGTGCTCGTCCGGGTGCATCAGCAGCTCTTCCTTACGCGTCCCGCTCTTGTTCACGTCGATGGCCGGGTACACCCGCTTCTCGACGAGCCGGCGGTCCAGGTGAAGCTCACTGTTGCC
>JAYUBA010000904.1:0-5076 GCA_043741075.1 Frigoriglobus sp. | reverse complement strand
GCCGCGTTCGCACCATTACCCCACTCCCCCGTTCGCCTCAGAGTTGCAACGCGAATCCCAGCGCCACTAGAATCATGTTGCGACTCGTTCGCCTGGCGCTTCCGGCGCGTCACGCGGTATCGGGGTCCGCCGGCACCACACCGAAGATCGCCCATGACTAACGAGTCCGAGTTAGCCGCTCTGGCACGCCTCCGGGCCGATCCGCGGCGAACTTCGTGACATCGCGTTTCGACCCGATCCGTGGGTCGCGGGCGGATTGCCTTTTACCTTCATCTGCACGCCGCCGACAATCCACCGTTGATACGGGTGCCGAATACCTATGACGACTACGACACATCGAAACCCCCGCAGGATAACCCATGCCGTTCAACCCGCGCGTGTTCTTCCGCAAGGCGCACCGGTGGGGCGCGGTCGTCGTCGCGGTGCCGCTGCTGCTCGTCGTCACCACCGGCGTGCTGCTGCAACTCCGTAAGGAGATCGCGTGGGTGCAACCGCCCACCAAGAAGGGGAAGGGCAAGCAGCCCACCGTGTCGATGGACGCGGTCCTCGCCGCCGCCAAGTCGGTGCCGGACGCCGGCGTGTCGTCGTGGGCCGACATCGACCGCGTGGACGTGCGCCCCAAAGACGGCATCGTGAAGGTGCAGTGCAAGTCGCGCTGGGAAGTGCAGGTCGATTTCCAGACGGGCGAAGTGCTTCAGGCGGCGGAGCGGCGGCACGAGTTCCTCGTGAGCCTGCACGAAGGGAGTTGGTTCGCGGAAGGCGCGCGGCTGTACGTGTTCCTGCCGGTCGCGGTGGTGCTGCTGGGCATGTGGACGACCGGCCTGTACCTGTTCGTGCTGCCGCTGTGGGTGAAGTGGCGGCGGGAGAAGATCGCGTCGCCACCGCCCGCGCCTCCGCCGTCGCCGTTTTCTCCCATCTCCCTCGAAGGCCGTGACGCGGGGAGTTAGCCCTCACGGCGTCGGGGCCGTGAGCCGCTCGACCGCCTCCTTCGCGGTCTGCGTCGGCAGCGCGCCCGGGTGGCCGGTCGCCATTTCCTTCAGCACCGCGAGCGCCTCCGGCGTGCCGATGTGTTCGAGGATCACGATCGCGCGAGTCACCTGCGTCCAGGACGGGCGCTGGACGGCCTCGGCCCGCGTCGCGACCGGGAACTCGCGCGTCTCCTTCAGGACGAAGCCGCCTCGCGGCGGGCCGAACGGCTTCAGGTTCGGGAAGGGCGGCGGGTCGTGGATCACGATCCGGTAGCCGCCCCCCCGCTCGACGAGGGCCATGTCGTTCTCGTCCTGCCGGACCGGGTCCGGCACGATCATCACCTCTGGTCGCGCGGTCATGAGTGCCGCGAGGCGGTGCTTCGCGCGGTGGCCCTTCGCCTCCGCCCACGCCTCGGCGGGCGTCATCACGAGCACCGGGTCGAAGTAGTCGAGCGCCACGAACGCCGGATTCCACACGTCTTCTTTGTCGCTGTCCAGGTCGGCGATCCACTTCGTTACGGCGGCCTTGTCCGTTTTGAGCGGTTTGAGTTTGGCTCCGAAGAACGCGACGGCCCCTTAGGCGAAGCGGCGAAATCGAGCACCCCGCGGATGGCGTCCGGTTCGCCGCGCCACAACTTGTCCCAGGCCGCTTCCTCCCAGGTTTGCCGCGGGAGTCGCGGGTCGAGCCGGACGGCGAACTCGTTCGCGCCACGGTCGGTCACGACCGGCGGGTCGGACTGCGGCGGTGGGGTCGGTGGCGCCGCCGGTTGCGCGCCGGCGGTCGCGACCCACACCACCGCCCCGGCCGCCAGCGCGACCGCGACCACCGCCTGCCCGACCGCTTTCAGTTTGTTCGCGAGCATGACGGACAGTACCCCGCGGGTGAGTTCGGAAACGGTGGACGCGACTTCGTGCGGCCCGACCTTCAGGAGCGATACCGTCAGTTCGGCGAGCCGGGCGGAAACCGGAGCGGTCGCGGTGGCGAACCACCCGGCGACGGCCGCCGCGGCGAAACCTCTGGCCTTCAGCCGAGACGCGAGCAGCGCCCGCCCGCGGGCCAAGCGGCTGGCGACCGTGCCCAGCGGAACGCCGAGTTGCTCCGCGGCGTCCTTCAGCGACCGACCCTCCAGTTCGCACAGCACCACGGCGACCCGGTAGCGGTCGGGCAGGCGCGTGAGTTCGTTGTCCACCGCGGTCGCCAGTTCGGTCGCGTCGTGGTCGGCCGGCCGCGGGTCGGGCACGTCGGGGCAACCTACGCTGCTCTGCGTGCCGCTTGGCGTTCTTCGACCGCGTGTGGGTGGCGCAGCGCGCCGCGACGCCGTACAACCAGTTGCCGACCTTGCCGCGGGGCGACACCGACCGCGCCTTGCGCATGAGGACGAGCCACACGGTCTGGAACGCGTCGTCCGCGTCGGGCGTGTCGCCCAGCGCGCGGCGGCACACGCCCAGCACCATCGGCCCGTGCCGGCGCACGAGCGCCTCGAACGCGGAGGCGTCGCGGTCGCACACGAACCGGCCGAGCAGGTCCGCGTCGGTCCCTTCGGCGAGCGGTTGAACCGCCGCGCGGACGAGGGCTTCGGGTAAGGTCCGGCTTCGCATCGAGAGTCGCCTCCGCGTCTCCGCCCTAACATTGCCGCGATCCCGCTAAGATTATCCCCGGAATCCGGAACCCGCGAAAGGTTGGAATGGCGATCGCACTCCGCCGCTTCTTCGTCGTTCAGGCGCTCGTGCTCTGGCAGGGCGGGTTCCTGTTCTACGCGTCGGCCGTGGTGCCGACGGGCACGAAACTCCTCGGCGCGTCTGGTCAGGGCGCGATCACCGCCCGCGTGACCGACCTGCTGAACGCGGTCGGCGTGGTCGCGCTCGCGGCCCTCGCGCTCGAACTGAGCCTGACCCGCGACCCGAACCGCCGCCGCACCGCGTGCCGGTGGTGGGCGTGGGGCGTCGCGCTCGTCTGCCAGGGACTGTTGGTCTACTTTCACGTTCTGCTCGACGCGTTCATGGACGCTGAGCGAACGCGGGTGGTGATCCGCGAGCCGTTCTACCCGGTCCACCGGATGTACCTGTGGGCGAGTACGATTCAGTGGGCCGCGTGCCTGCCGCTGACGTGGTGGACGCTGCGCGCGTGGCGGGCCGAAGACACTGCGGCCGTGTGACTCGTACTGCCGATTTCAAGCCCAAGTGAATGAAATCCCCGACTTCGCACCAGTTCGGACACTTCACCTTGTCCGCGGGCGCCACATGTCGATAGCATGGTATGTTCGCCCCCGAAGGAGATTCGGGGGCACCACAACCCGACGGTGATTATGCCGCCGAAGATCGCGAAGACGCCGGGGACCGCCGCACCCGGCGCGCCCTCCGCCCTGACCTTCGACCCGACGAACCCGTTCATCGTCCAGTCCGACCGCTCCGTGCTGGTCGAGGTGGACAACCCGCGGTACACGGAGGCGCGCGACGCCATCGCGCCGTTCGCCGAGCTGGAGAAAAGCCCCGAACACATCCACACGTACCGCATCTCGAACCTGTCGCTGTGGAACGCCGCCGCGGCCGGGTTCAGCGCGGCCGAAGTCGTCGCGGTGCTCCAGAAGTACACCAAGTTCCCGATCCCGCAGAACATCCCGACCGACATCGCGGAGACGGTGTCGCGCTACGGCCGCATCAAGCTCGAACGCATCGACGCCGACGCGCTCAAGCTGGTGTGCGCCGACAAGCCGCTGCTCGCGGAACTCGCGCGCAACAAGAAGGTGAAGGAGTACCTCGGCGAGAAACTCGACGACACGAGCTTCGTCGTCAACCCGGCCCACCGCGGCGTGCTGAAGCAGGTGCTCATCACCGTCGGCTACCCGGCGGAGGACATCGCCGGGTACACCGAAGGCGCCCTGCTGCCGATCGCGCTCCGCGAGACCACCGCGGGCGGGCTGCCGTTCCACGTCCGCGACTACCAGCGCGAGGCCGCGGACGTGTTCCACGCGGGCGGCGACGTGCGCGGCGGCAGCGGCGTGATCGTGCTCCCGTGCGGCGCCGGTAAGACCGTCGTCGGCATCGCGGCGATGGCGCTGCTCCAGAAGAACACGCTCGTGCTGACCACCAGCATCACCGCCGTGAAGCAGTGGAAGCGCGAGATCATCGACAAGACTTCGCTCACCGACAATGAAGTGAAGGAGTACACCGGCGAGACGAAGGAGATCGGCCCGGTGACCATCGCGACGTACCAGATCCTCACGTACCGCCCGGACAAGACCGAGGACTTCCCGCACTTCGGGCTGTTCGACCAGCGGGACTGGGGGCTGATCGTCTACGACGAAGTTCACCTGCTCCCGGCCCCGGTGTTCCGCGTGACCGCGCAGATTCAGGCGCGGCGGCGGCTCGGCCTGACGGCCACGCTCATCCGCGAGGACGGCCGCGAGGGCGACGTGTTCTCGCTCATCGGCCCGAAGAAGTACGACGTGCCGTGGCGCGAACTCGAAACGAAGGGGTGGATCGCGAGCGCGAGTTGCACCGAGCTCCGCGTCGCGCTGCCGACCGACGCGACCCGCATGGAGTACGCGGTGGCCGACCACCGGGCGAAGTACCGCATCGCCAGTGAGAACGTCGCGAAGGACGATGTGGTGGCGGAATTGCTCGCCCGCTATCACGACCAACGGGTGATCGTGATCGGGCAGTACCTGTCGCAACTGCACCGGCTCGCGGAGCGGTTCGACCTGCCGCTCATCACCGGCAGCACCGTGACTTCGGAGCGCGAGGAACTGTACAACAAGTTCCGCTCCGGCGAGGTCCGCCACCTCGTGCTGTCGAAGGTCGGTAACTTCGCGATCGACCTGCCGGACGCGAACGTGCTGATCCAGGTGAGCGGCACGTTCGGCTCGCGTCAGGAAGAGGCGCAGCGGCTGGGCCGCATCTTGCGACCGAAGAGCAGCGGCGACGGGGACGCGCACTTCTTCACGCTGGTGACGCGCGACACCCGCGAACTCGACTTCGCGCACCACCGCCAGATGTTCCTGACGGAGCAGGGTTACAGCTACGAGATCCTCGACGAGCGCGACGTGCTGCCCGCGAAGTCCGCCGCGGGGTAGGAGCGTTTTGCGGCCCGAAGGGTCGCGCTCCCTCA
>JAYUBA010000903.1:0-5087 GCA_043741075.1 Frigoriglobus sp. | reverse complement strand
GCCCACCCACGTCCGACTGCCGCAACTCATGAAAACCAATTGCTTTGTGATCTTCGGCAGGGTGCTGTCGGTGGCGGCAACGAATAATCCGGGCTTGTCGGTCATCTGCCGCAGTTGCGCGGAGAACGCGTTGCCCGTGGCGGGGGCGTCTAATATGCCCTTTTCAATCTTCGCGTCCAGCGCGACTTTTGCGATCGCGCGCCACCTCTCCGTGTCCGCGTGCGGCTTGAACGGCACCACGTTCAGGTAGCGCGTGACCTTCATCGGCTTGCCGGGGTGACCGGCGAAGCCCTTCACGCCGACCTTCGCGTGGAACACGCCCGGCGGGTCGCCGGTCGTGCAGAAGATTTCGTCGTGGTCTTTGCCGCCGAAGCAGATGTTGCTCACCACCTTCGCGGGCACCATCAGGTACGCGAGCGGCTTGCCTTCGGGGCTGAGTACCGTGATGCGGCCCTTCATCGTGTCCGGGCGGTGGTAGTCCGCGACCCACAGGTTACCGGCCGCGTCGAACGCGCAGCCGTCGCCGCCGGAGCCGCCCAAGTCGTAGAACTCCTCGGCTTTGCCGAGGAGTTCGTCATCGGCCGGGAGCGCGTAGCGCAGAATCTTCTTGGTCTGCGATTCGATCATGTAGAGGAACTTGCTCGCGGCATCGACATCGAGGCCGTTGGGGAACGCGAGGCCGGTCGCGACGCGGTCCACGCGGCCGTCGGGTCGAACGCGGAAGATGCTGCCGACCGGCGTCTTCGGCGTCGAGCCTTCGGGGTCGGTCCAGTAGATGTTGCCGCGCGCGTCAACCGTCAGGTCGTTCAGGCTGCGGAGCGGTTGTCCTTCCCACCGATCCGCGATCACCCCGACCTTGCCGTCGGGCGACACATCCAGCACCGCCTTGTACTTGTTATCGACGACGAGCAGGTGCCCGTCGGCGCGGAGGGCGGTGCCGGCCGGGTTCAGTTCGAGGTACTTGTGAACGCCGCGCTTCTCGTCCACGCGGAGCAGCGCGCCGCTACAGAAGAACACTTCGCCGTTGCGCCACGTCGGCCCTTCGGAGTAGCCGGGCGCTTCGGCGTAGTGGGTGAAGGTGACCTTCGCGAGCGTGTCCGCGAGCGGGCCTTTCGGCTCCTCGGCGTGGACGGACGATGCGAAGAAGAGGGCGCAAAGGGCGAGGACGCGGGGGAGCATGGGACACTTTCGAGGGGCGACATTACGCGGACGGCTCGTCATGATTGTGCCATTCGCGATCCGCGAGGGGAACGGAAAAGTGCGCTGCGGCGGTTGGCCTTGCGATCCTCTTCCCATCTTGGCTATAGACGCCTCAAACCCCGCACTCCACGCGGGCGGGTACGACAACCACGTCGGCCGCGCCGGCGCAGGCGGATTGATCGGCAAAGTTTAAAGGGCGCGGGCGTCCGGAGCCGACAACAACGACCACTGCGCAGAGCGCGAACCGGAACGAAGAGGGGTGGATCGTGAGTCCCGAAATGTACGCGGCCGTCGCGGCGGTGGCGGTCGGCGCGGTGTTCGCCGGCTGGCTCCTCCGCTCCCGCTCCCGGCACCGCCGCAGCGTTCGGAAGCCGGCGCTCGCGCTCGCCCGGTCGCACCCGCGGGCCGCGTGCAACGGCAAGCGGATCGGCGTACTCGTGGTCGCGTACAACGCCGTCACCACCCTGTCCGCCACCCTCAAGCGCATCCCCAAAGAGGTGTGGGAGAACATCGAAGAAGTTGCCGTGTTCGACGACGCGAGCAAGGACGAGACGTTCGAACTGGCCGTCGGGTACAAGACGCTGTTCGGCGTCGAGAAGCTGACCGTCCTCCGGAACGAGAAGAACCTGGGGTACGGCGGCAACCAGATGCGCGGGTACAAGTACTTCATGGACCGCGGGTTCGACGTGGTGGTGATGCTGCACGGGGACGGGCAGTACGCCCCGGAGGTGCTGGCCGACCTGTACGCGCCCATCGTCAGCGGCGAGGCGGACGCGGTGTTCGGCTCCCGCATGATGCCCGACTACGGCGGCCCGCGGGCCGGCGGGATGCCGCTCTACAAGCTCGCCGGGAACAAGATCCTGACGGGTTACGCCAACTACTTCCTGGGCATGAGCCTGACCGAGTTCCACTCCGGCTACCGCGCGTACAGCCTGCACGCGCTGCGGCGGATCGACTTCGCGCAGATGACCCACGACTTCCACTTCGACACCCAGATCATCATCAAGTTCCACCACCACGGGCTGCGGATCACCGAGGTGGCGATCCCGACGTACTACGGGAACGAGATCTGTTACGTGAACGGGTTCAAGTACGCGAAGGACGTGTTCCTCGCGGTCCGCCGGTACCGCGGCACGCTGGCCGGGCGGCGGACCGTGCCGGAGTACGCCGAGTTCGCCCCGCACTACCCGCTCAAGGAGTCGCGCAACTCCAGCCACGCCATCTTCCAACAGTTGGCCGGGCGCGGGCAGGAGATCCTCGACGTCGGGTGCGGCGAGGGGCACTTCGCCGCCCTCATCGCCGACAAGGGCAACCGCGTGGTCGGCATCGACATCCTGCCCGAGGCGCCGCGCGCCGACCAGATGGACCAGTACGTGTCGGCCGACCTCGACCAAGGGTTGGGCGACGCCGGGGCCGCACTCGGGGACCGCACGTTCGACCTCATCATGCTCCAAGACGTGATCGAGCACCTGCGGAACCCGGAGCGGATGCTGACGGACTGCCGGGGGCGACTCCGGCCGCACGGCCGGGTGGCCGTGTCGGTGCCGAACGTGGCGAACCTGACGGTCCGGTTCGCGCTGCTGTTCGGCCGGTTCGAGTACCGCCCGCGGGGGATCATGGACCGCACCCACCTGCGGTTCTTCACCCGCACGTCGGCCCGCAAAACGCTCGAGGCGTGCGGGTACGAGGTGATCGAGCAGCGGGACACCGTGATGCCGCTGGAACTGGTGATCGGGCTGGACGCGAAGAACCCGCTGATGATCGCCCTGAACCGGGTGCTGTCCGGGCTGACGTGGCTGGCACCGGGCCTGTTCGGCTACCAAACCGTTCTGATCGCCCGGCCGAAGGTGCTCCCGGCCCCGGCCGTGGACGTTCAGCCGCGGGTGTACCGGCCGGCGGCGTAACGTTTGGTTCGTAGTAACCCGCTTCAGCGGGTTCGCGTTACGACCCGCTACAGCTAAGAAGAAGACCCGCTGAAGCGGGTTACTACGAGCCGCAGGACGCACCGATGAACAGCTTGCCGACCACACTGGTGCCCGCGCGAGTGACGGGCCGGCTCCTCGCCGGGGCGCGGGAGGTGCGGGACCGGGTGGTGACCGCGTTCGAGTCCCCGTGGGTCGCGTACGGGCTGCTCCTGGCCCTCCAGTTGAAGGTGATCTGGGGCATGTGGGCGGTCCGCGACATCACGACCGGCGACACCAGCGGGTACTACATGAACGCGTGGCGGTGGTTCGCGCAGGGGAGCACGAACATCGCGTGGTCGCCGCTGTACTGCGCGTTCTACGGGATGCTGCTGCACATCAACTCGGACCCGGTGTGGGCGACCGTCGCGCACCGGATCATTATCGTACTGGCGTCCGGCGTGCTCGCCCTGGCCGTGTTCCGGCGCCTGATGCCGCCGGCCGCGGCGTGGCTGTGCGGGGCGTGGTGGGCCGTGCTGCCGATCGCGTTCAACACGCTGTACGAGGTCCACCTGTTCGCGGTCCTGCCGGTGCTGGCGGTGTGGCTCCTGATGGCGACCGCGCGCGGCCCGGCCCGGCGCGCGGCCGGGTTGGGGCTGCTCGGGGCGTCGGTGGTCCTCGTCCGCAACGAACTGTCGGTCCCGTTCGCCCTGATGGCGGCGGTGCTGGCGGTCTGGGAGTGGCGGGCCGCACGGCACTCGGACCGGGGCCGCCGCGCCGCGCGGGTCCGGGCGGCCGGGTGGTACGCCGCGTCCCTGCTCGCCGCAGCCGCCGCGTGCGGCGCGACGTACCAGTTGTCCATCGTCAAGTACCCCGCCCTCGCCGAGGTCATGCGGTACAAGCACACCTTGAACATGGCCCAGGTCTACGCCTACGGGTACCAGCAGCGGCACCCGGAGTGGGCGTTCAGCCCCTGGACCGACTGCGAGCCGCTTATGGAGGAGACGTTCGGTTCGCGGCTGCCGTCGCTGGGCGAGATGGCGTCGGCCAACCCGCGGGCGGTGTGGGAGCACTTCGCCTGGAACATGGCGCTTGCGCCCAACGGGATCCAGATCCTGCTGTTCAACGGCACCTCCGGGCGCGGCAACCCGGACTACACGGCCGACGCGGACACGCCGCTGGGGCGGACGGCCCCGCGGTACCTGTCGATCGCCGTCGGGGCGGTGTGGGCGCTCGGTCTGGTCGTGCTGTGGCGCCGCCGCCGGGAGTGGCGGGGCGAACTGGGGTCGGCCCGCTCGCTGGGGTGGCTGACGGTGCTGGTCGTGATCTCGGTGACCCCGCTGGTCATCACCACCCAGCGCCCGCGCCCGTCGTACCTGTTCGCGCTCGGGGTCGCCGTGATGGCCGCGACCGGGGCGCTGCTGTGGCTGGTGGTGAACCGGTGGGGCCTGGGCGAACGACTGCGCCAGGCGATGCCGGTGGCGATGATCGGCTTGGTCGTCGCGGTGCCCAGTTATTACAAGGTTCTGGCGAAGTCCAAGGACACCCCGCCCCCGCCACGGTTCGTCGCGATGGCCCTGGAGCGGCTGAAGCCCCACCAGGCGGAGGTCGCGCGACCGGGGCGCGTCCTCCTCGCCGGGCGCGTCGATGTGTCCCACTACCTCAACCCGACCGGTCCGATCATGCCGGACACGCTGTACCAGGTGCTGGCGGCCTGGAAAACGGCCGAGACGCTCCCGGCCGCTCTGGCCCGTGCCAGGGTGGACTACCTGTATTTGGACGAAGAGGCGTACTACGTTCTCAGGAAGACGGGCCGGTCGAATTACGACCTCGGGTTCATGGGCACCTTCGCGCCCGCCGGCTGGGAGCGGATCGACGGCGACAGTACCCTCGGCCGGCGCTGGCAACTCTTCCGCCGCGCGGCGAACGCCGGCCCGGACCTGCCGCCGCTCCCGCCCCCGGCGGCGATCAAGCAGTTCCCGGACG
>JAYUBA010000902.1:0-5098 GCA_043741075.1 Frigoriglobus sp. | reverse complement strand
TGGCGATCCTACGTGCCGCGCCGGAACCGTGGGCCTTGCAGTTCATCCGCCGCGACTTCGACCGCGTGTGGCGGCTCGCGCAGGCGAACGACTGGAGCGACGACACGCCGGTTCCGCCGGAGGTGTTCGGCCCGCTGTGGCCCGAGGGACGGGTACCGAAGTGGGCGACGGAAGCGACCGAGCCGAAGGGCTGACTCCTCGCGAACTACCGATCCGCAGCGGCGACCTGCTCAACAGTTTCACCAAGCGTAGCGAACTTCGCCTCAGCCGGCTTGAGTGACCGGAGGCGGCTCAGGCGGATAGACTTCTGCACTGGCGCTGCCGCGTTTAGCGCCTTCGTACCGAGAACATAGAATATCCACTGATCGACGTTGAGCGGATCGAGCGTCGGCTTGTCGCGGTGGTGGAGGAGCGCGAAGACGTAAACGTCGGCCTGCCGCCGCGCTACGGTCTCGAAGGCGTTCGTGGCCGCGTCCCACCCGAACGTTGGTGCGATGTCGAACGCGATGTCCGACAATTTGGTCTGTACCCAAGACTGGAAGTAAGCCGCCGACTTGACCTCGACCGCCGCCCCACACGCCGCCCGCAGGTCGTACCGGTCCCACTCGACGCGAACTCTGTCTGCCAAGCCCAACGCCCGCGCCGCAAGGTATTCGGCGATGACGCCACGGAGCGCGTTGTTCGTCACGTCCGACGCGGCCCACTGCCAGAAGGAGAGCAGGTCGAAGCCGAGCGGCGCGCCGCCGACGTGGAACGGCTCTTGCCCAGTCTTGCTCGTCACCACGATGGCGGGAAAGCCGACTTGGGGCCGTCCGTTCGTTGTGACGAGTTGCTCCGGGCGCCCGAGCCGCAGCCGATTGCGTTCCTCGTCGGTAACGGGGTGGACGGCATCCACGAACGACTGAAACGACGCTCCCGCAGACTGAGCCTCTGATTCGCGCGGTTCGTCGCCCATCGTCACTCCAGTAGTGCAGCGACCCTCCGGGTCGCACGCTAAACATCACTGTCCTTCGACTCACACGCGCACTTCACACTGCGAATCGCTACTTCTTCCCCGCCTCCATCTTCATGTGGCAGTTCTTGTACTTCTTGCCGCTGCCGCACGGGCACGGGTCGTTGCGGCCCACCTTCGTCCCCACGTTGCGGATCGGCTCCGCCTTCTTCCCCTCGCCGCCCGGCGCGTTCGTCTGCTGCTCGCTCGCGTCGATCTGCGCCTGCCGCGCCTGCGACGCCGACTGCGCCGCCGCGTGCGTCGCCCGCGCGCCCGCCCATAGCGCCGCCTGCGCCTCCTCGTCGCCCATCTCCTCCATCCGGAACACCGCCTCCGTCGCCCGGTCGCGGATGCCCGCCCACATCACCTCGAACTCCTGCATACCTTCGCGCTTGTACACGATCTTCGGGTCTTCTTGGGCATAGCCCCGCAGGCCGACGCCGCTCCGCAGGTTGTCCATTACCAGCAGGTGCGACTTCCACGCGCTGTCGATCTGCTCCAGCACCAGCCCGCGTTCCACCGAGTGCATCTCCGGGCGGTACTTCTCGTCGTACGCGTTCAGGACCGAGTGCCGCGCCTCGTCCGGGGTCAGGCCGGTCAACTTCGCCGCGTCGAGCGTGAGGCCCAGTTCCCTCACCGCCCAGTCGGCCAGTTCCTTCGCGTCCTCGGCCTCGGCCACCCGCGCGCCGGTGAACGCCTCCGACACCTTCGCGTCGATCTCGTCGATGTCGGCCGCCGGCATCGCCTTCGGGGCGAGTTCCGTCAGCTTCTCGCGCAGCTTCGACCGCGGTTCGGTGCGGACCAGTTCCTCCGTCCAGCCCTCGTCGTCGAGCGCCTTGAACGCGACCGCGAAGAACCCGGACTGGTCGGCGAGCGCCTCCGGCCCGTGCTTGCGCGCGGCCAGCACCGTGCCCAGGCGCTGGGCGCTCCACCGGTACAGGCCGTCGCGGTCGTACCGCTGCGCGCCCGCCTGCGGCTTGTCCGCCATGAAGTTCTGCATCCCCACGCGGACCGGGAACTCCACGTCCTTCTGCCGGTACGCGGCCCGCACCTTGCGGTCCAGGAACTCGTCCAGTTCCTTGCCGGACCGCGCCTGAATCTCCTCGATCGGCACCTTCACGCCGAACTTCTGTCGGCACCACTCCACGAGCGCCTCGGCCCCGTAGGTGCGGGTGAGGAACCGCTGCCCCTCGGACAGGTTCACGCCCCGCACCGACGCCTCGGCCCGCGCGACCAGGTGTTCGGCCAGTTCCTCCGGCTCGAGCTTCCGCAGGTCCTTTTCCGTCGCCTTCATGTCGTACCGCGCGTTGATCGCCCGCGTCAGCTCGGTCCACTTCCAGTCCTTCGGGTCCTCTTCCGGGTTGAGGTTCTCCTCCAGCCGCTCCTGCATGAACGTGGGCACGTTGGCGATGCCCTGGTCGAGCGCCGAGCGCGACGCGTCGTCGTAGGACGAGGTGCGGAAGTCCGACGCCTCGAACTCCATGCCGAGCCGGTTGCTGGCGAACTCGGCGAAGCTCGCGGAGCCGTAGTCGTCCGCGAGGAACCGGCCGGTCGCGGCCGTGATCTGCGTGCGGATCATCCCCAGAACCATCGCGCGCGGGTTCTTGCCGTCGAGAATCTCCTGCCGCGCGCCGTACACCCGCTTCCGCTGGAGGTCCATCACCTCGTCGTACTCGAGCAGGTTCTTCCGCTGGTCGAAGTGGTACTCCTCGACCTTCTTCTGCGCCTTCTCGATGCGCCGGCTGACCATGCCGGACTCGATCGCCTCGCCCTCCTGCATCCCCAGGCGCGTGAGGACGTTGCCGACCCACTCGCCGGCGAACAGGCGCATGAGTTCGTCCTGGAGCGACAGGTAGAACCGGCTGGAGCCGGGGTCGCCCTGGCGGCCGGCGCGGCCGCGCAACTGGTTGTCGATGCGCCGCGCGTCGTGCCGCTCGGTGCCGAGGATGTGCAGCCCGCCCATCTCCGCGACCTTGCGGCCCTCCTCCTTCATTTTCTCCTTGCCCTCGATCTCGTTGACGGTCGCGGTCCACACGTCGTTGGGCACCTCGAGGCGCGTCGGGTAAAGCGGGCGGGCGTCGGCGTCCTTGAGGTGCTTGAGGCGCGCCCACGTCATCGTTTCGGCGTTCCCGCCGAGGATGATGTCGGTGCCGCGCCCGGCCATGTTCGTGGAGATCGTGACCGCGCCGATGCGGCCGGCCTGGGCGACGATCTCGGCCTCGCGGCCGACGTTCTCCGGCTTCGCGTTCAGCAGCTCGTGCTTCACCCCGCGGCGCTTGAGCATCTGCGACAGCTTCTCGCTCTTGTCAACGTCCTTCGTGCCGATGAGGATGGGCCGGCCGGTCTTGTTCAGCTCCAGCACCTCGCCCACCACCGCGTCCCACTTCTCCTTGTCGGTGCGGTACACGAGGTCGCGGTGCTCGAGCCGGCGCATCGGCATGTTGGTCGGGATGGCGACCACGTCGAGCTTGTAGATCTTCCAGAACTCGTTCTCCTCGGTCTTCGCGGTGCCGGTCATGCCGGCGAGCTTGGCGTACAGCTTGAAGAAGTTCTGCAGCGTGACCGTCGCCATCGTCTGCGTCTCCTGCTTGATCTGCACCCCGTCCTTCTGGTGCTTGGCCTCGACCGCCTGGTGCAGCCCGTCGGACCACTGGCGCCCGTACATGGCGCGGCCGGTGTGCTCGTCGATGATGACGATGCTGAGTTCGTTGTTCTCCCGCGCGTCGAGGTCGATCATGTAGTGGCGGTCGAGGTGGTACATGTGGTGCGCCTTGAGACCGTTGTCGATCAGGTGCGGCCACTCCATGTTCCCGGCGGTGTAGAAGCTCTCCACGCCCGCGAGCTCTTCGGCCTGCCGGACGCCCGCGTCGGTCAGGTGGCAGGTGCGCTCCTTCTCCTTGATCTCGAAGTACACGCCCTTGGGCGGCGGGTTCGCCGGGTCCACCTTGGACGGGTCGGCGGGGCTGAGCGTGGTGAGGCCGTCGCCCTCGGTGCCGCCGGCCTTGACGGTGCCGCCGGCGATCAGCTCCTTGCGCCCCTTGCGCTCCAGTTCGGTGAGCGCGCGGGTGACCTTGTCGGCCTCGGCGAACCGCTTCGCGTCGGAGAACGCCGGGCCGCTGATGATGAGCGGGGTGCGAGCCTCGTCGATGAGGATGTTGTCCACCTCGTCGATGATGGCGTAGTGGTGGGCGCGCTGCACCTGGCGGTAGTACGCGTGGAAGTTCTCGTCGTCGTGCCGCGCGATCTTCATGTTGTCGCGCAGGTAGTCGAACCCGAACTCGCTGGCGGTGCCGTAGGTGACATCGGACTCGTACGCGCGGCGCCGCGCCTCCGGGTCCATGTCGGACTGGATGTACGCGGCGCTCACGCCCAGCGCGTTGTAGATGGGGAGCATCCACTCGCAGTCGCGGCGGGCCAGGTAGTCGTTCACGGTGACGACGTGGACGCCCTGCCCGGCCAGCGCGTTGAGGCACGCGGCGAGCGTGGCGACGAGCGTCTTGCCCTCGCCGGTCTTCATTTCGGCGATGCTGCCCAGACCGGTGGCGTAGCCGTGCAGCACCGCGCCGCCGACGATCTGCACGTCGTAGTGCCGCATGTTCTTGGTGCGGCGGGCGGCCTCGCGGCAGGCGGCGAACGACTCCGGGAGCAGTTGGTCGAGCGTGGCGCCCTTCGCGAGCCGGTCCCGCAAGTCCGCGGTGAGCGCCTTCAGGCCGTCGTCGGGGAGCGCCTGCATCCGCGGTTCGAGTTCGTTCACCTTCGCCAGCGGCGAACTCGCGAGGGTGGTGTGGGCCTCCGCGGCCCGCGCGCGGATGTAGCCCAGCCCCTTGATGCGCCGCTCGTCGGTGGACCCGCCCATCATCTTGGAGATGATGCGGACGCACCCCTCGACGAACGCGTTGAACCGGTCTTGCAGCCGCTCGAAAATGGTCGGTTCCATCCCAGTTTGTGCCGTCGCCATCGCCATTACTCCTTCGCGAAGCCGCAAGCGGCCGCCGCTTGCGGCTTCGCGTTCACGGACTCCGCCAGAAGCCCAATCTAAGAAGGACGGAAAAGGGGGTCAATGCCGACCGCCCGCGCGACCGGCATAACCGGCACGGTCGGCGCGGG
>JAYUBA010000901.1:0-5099 GCA_043741075.1 Frigoriglobus sp. | reverse complement strand
TGCAGTTGCGCGGCCACGGTGCTGGTGCGGTCGAGCATCCGGCGGGTCCGTGTCGCGTTCGGGTGTCGCGGCCGCGCAACTGAGCTTCTTCGTTCGGCCGCGCGAGTACCCGCAGGGGTCAGCGCGAGCCGTGCGAGGGACGTCCACCCCCCTTCCCAAGTGGTGGACACGGCCCGCGCCGACCCCCGCGACGCGGACGTATGGGCGAACTCACTTGCGGGGCCAGGGTCCATCGCGCGGCCGAACGATGAAGCTCACCTGCGTGCAGCGACACCGTTGGACCACCTGACGCGCGGCCTAACCCGTCGCTGCACCAGCGCGCCAGATCCCGGCACGGGGAACGTGGCCGGTTCCAGGCTTCACACCTGGACACGCCCCGCGCGCAGGTGAGCTTCATCGTTCGGCGGCCGGACAGTTCCACCACTGGGGAGGGTTTATGATCTCTCGCGTTCTCATCTCGGTCGGGCTGCTGGTGCTCGCGCTCGGGCCTTTACCTGGGCAAGACAAGGACGCGCCTGCCGCCAATCCGCCGGTCGTGCTCGTCGCCTCGGATATCGATGCAGACGGCAATCTCGTGCTGGTGATATGCTGACCGGCGACCCGTGATATACAGACCGGCAGTGTGACATGCTGACCCGCGCCGGTCAGCATAATCACCAGTTCGGCCTTACAGGAGTACGGCGTGGCGACCCGCGACATCTCGTCCGACTTCTTCGACGCATCAACATCCTACACGGGGCCGCCCTTGACCGATGCGATGGTCGCCGCGGCCGAACGGACACTCGGCTATCGGTTGCCGGCGTCGTATCTGCAACTGCTCCGCGTGAAAAACGGCGGACGACCCCGGCGCCAGTGCCACCCGACCGGCGGCACGCACTGGTCGGACAACCACGTGCGGGTCGTCGCCATCTTCGGCGTCGGCGGCCAGTGGGGTATCGATTCCGAACAGTTCGGCACGCGTCACCTGATCGAGCAGGCCGGACTGCCGGAGATTGGGATCGTCGTCGGGTGGACCCCAGCGGCCGGTCACGACGCGATCATGCTCGACTACAGTGCCTGCGGGCCGCAGGGCGAACCGCGTGTCGTCCACGCCGACCCCGAGGACAATGTGTCCGCAGTCCTGGCTGCGAACTTCGAGGCGTTCCTCTGCGGCCTGGTGGATTGCCGCCCTTACGACGAGGCGAGTCAGCAGGCTCTGGATGAACACCGGCGCGGGTCACAAGACGGGTAAGACCGCCGCGGCCGAACCAGGCGCTGCACCTGACCCGGCGGGCATATAGGTGTTCTGGGGCTCATGGCTCCCCGCGCCCGCCGGGCAGGTGAGCTTTTTCGTTAGGCGGAAGGAGGAGAAGCACCATGGCGGACAAGTTTCTCGAACGCGCCGCGCTCGTTGACCTCGTCAAGAGCGAGCAGGCCACGAACGCCCGCCGCAAGCGTCAAGGTCTGACGCGGCACCCGCTCAGGGTCGTGGTCTGCGGTTGCCCCGACCCGAGTTGCGGCGGCTGGCACGTCATCGAGACGGAGCGGACGATCCCGACGGCTCTGGAGGCGGACGCGGCGCTCGTCGCCGACAAGCAGGCCCGCAAGGCGTCCGAGCGGGTCCGCAAGGCGACCGCCGCCCGCAAGAGGCGCAAGCACGCCTAACCAGGGGCTGCAGCCGACGACGGGGGCGTGAAGGTTTCGCGTGCGTCACTGGTGTCTCAGCCCCCGCCGCGGCGCTGAGCTGGGTGATGAGGGAAGAAAGGCTTTCGTAGTACGGCGGCTGATGTGTTGTGGCGGGCGGCACGCGGCGGTAAGATGTGGGTAACCCGACCGGAGGTCGCCGTGAGCGAACCTGTCAGCCGATTGCTCGATCTTTTCGACGCGCTACCGGAACCGGACAAACAGTCGGCGGTGACCGCGATCCTCCGCCGCAGCCCGCCGGGCGAGGCCGACCTCCCCGCCGCCGGGCTTGACGCTCTCGCGGGGGAGTTGTTCCAGATGAACCCGAACGGGTCGCCGTGACCACTCCGACCGGCCCGTCACCACCGAAACGAAGGTGGACGCGGTGAGGCAGGTCGGTGTGCTGAACAAATGGTTACGGGGGTGGCGCGGCCGGCGGCGGGAGCGGCGTCAGCACCGTCTGCACGCCGTCGATGTGTTCCCGCAGGTCCGGCGGGATCGACGCGCCCATCGGGTCGAGGATGAAGTCGATGCCCTCGCGGCGAGCCATCTTCGCAGCCGGTACGAAGTCGCTGTCCCCGGCGACCAACACCATCTGATCCACGAGTCCCTTCGTCGCAATGGACGCGATGTCCAGGCCGATCCGCATGTCAACGCCCTTCTGTTCGACCGCGTACTCGAAATCATTATCGGTGAGGTCCGCGAATTGCCGCTTTCCCGACAACAACTCTTTCGTCGCCGCCGGCCGAATCGTCCAGTGCCCGTAGCGCTCGCTCAACCGCCCGAGCCGCAGCGCCACCTTTCGCTGTCCTCGGAGCGCCTCGTGGAACGCTGTTCGGAACGTGAACGAGGGCGACTTCGACCAATCGACAGGTTTCTTGCTGACAGGTTGATGGAGCTTTTTGGCGAGAGGCGGGCAGTCGTAAACCAAGATGCGATAAAGCTGTGTGATCGGCCGGTTCAATTGGGCCAGATGCGACGCCACCATTGAGGTGAGGTTCACGACGGCTTGCTCGCCCGTTTGACTACCGCGGAGAGAGCGCAAGCGCCGGAGAAAGAACTCTCCGTCGATCAAGAATGCCGTTTTCAAGCGAAATGGCCCCTGGGCTCGGCCAACCCCTTATCGTCGGGTTGGCTTACTGCCAGGGGCCGTTTAGATCAGTTATGATATTCTTCCCGCTAACCGGCCACTTGTCAAGTAAGGATTGCCCCTATGCTTGGGGCAGCTACCCTTCCGGTGCCGGCGCTTCCCCCGTCACGAACGGCTTCACGCTCAGCCGCGTCTGGTGCGACTCGACCGCCTTGCCGTCGGGCGTCTTCCCCTGGAAGTAGTCCTTCTGCCACCCCCGCGCCACCGCCTCCGGGTCGCGGCTCTGCAAGTCGGTCAGGAACCCGCTGCGGCTCGCCTCCCACCGCTTGTACTGCTCCTGTAACTGCGGGTTCTCCGCAAGCTCCTCGATGCGCGGCACCAGCGTTTCCACCAGCCCGCGCGGCACCGGCACCAACATGCAGAACGGCTCGCCCGCGTCGAACCGCACCCACTCGCACACCCGCGTCATCTTCCAGTTCATCGTGAACGTGGACGCGATCCAGTCCGTCTCGACGACCCCTTCCAGCGCCTGCACCCCGTCCTTCACCCAGTTCGCCGGCCCCTTCACCCACAGGTTGATGCCCGGCGGCGTGCGGAACAGGAACGGGATCGTGAACGTGATGACGCCGCTGCCGAAGTGGGTGACGATGCGGTTCTCCGGGGCGTCGAAGCGGAGTTCCACGTCCTCTTTGGCGGAGCCGCCGTACCAGTAGGCGCTGAACCCGGTCGGGTTCCGCAGCACCCACCCGCACTGGTTCGCGATGACCAGGGGCAGGCACCGGTACGCGTGCCGCTGGTGGCCGGCGTCCATCCAGGCCCGCGGGATCGGGGCCGGTTCGGGGAACACGTCGTCCGGCTGGTTCGGGTGCAGCGCGTAGGCGGTCAGCGTGTTGTCGTCGGGCATGTTCGGGTTCGTCCGTGACGGGGGCCGCGCCCACAGTAGCGACCGGGGCGGGCCGTGGGAAGGCGGTTGCGGTTGACCGCCCGGCCGGGGCCGTTATCGTATGTCCCACAACGGACTACGGGCGGAGGTGCGCGGTGCGGGTGATCGTCAACACGATGTGTACGCTCGGCACCCGCTCCGGCATCGGACACCACACGAGCGAGCTGGTGCGGGCGCTCCAGGCGCGGGCCGAACCGGACACAATCGGAACGTACCCCAGCGGCGCGTTCCTGCCGGGGAACCGGCTGCTGGTGCGGCAGGCCGAGCGCTACCTCCACTGCCGCGAGCGGGGCGGGTTCGTCGCGCGCGTGGAAGGATTCGCGCGACGCGGGTTCATGGCCGCGCTGCGCCGCGGCGGGCGGCTTCTGGTGCGCAACCCGCTCGACTACTGCGCCCGCCGCGGCGGGTATCAACTGCACCACGAACCGAACACGCTCGCGGGGCCGTGTTCGGTCCCGCTGGTGGTCACGGTTCACGACCTGTCCGTGCTGCTGCACCCGGAGTGGCACCCGCCGCGCCGCGTCGCCGAGTACGCGTGGCAGTTCGAGGACAGCCTGAAGCGCGCGTGCCACGTCCTCGCGGTGTCAGAGTTCACGAAGCGCGAGGTGGTGCGGCACCTGAACTGGCCGGCGGACAAGGTCACGGTCGCGTACAACGGCCGCCGCCCGTTCCTCCGCCCGCTGCCGGCGGCCGAGTGCGCCCCGGTCCTGCGCCAACTCAAGCTGGAGCCGGGGTACTTACTTCATGTGGGCACCGTCGAGCCGCGGAAGAACCTCGCCCTCCTGCTGAAAGCGCACGCCGGCTTGCCTCTAGAGGTGCGCCGCCGCCACCCGCTCGTGCTGGCCGGCGGGCGCGGCTGGCAGGCCAACGAGTTGGAAAGTGAACTCGCCGACCGGGCGCGGGACGGAACCGTCCGCCGCCTCGGGTACCTCCCCGACGAATCCCTCGCCGCCCTTTACTCGGCGGCGCGGGCGCTCGTGTTCCCGACCCTGTACGAGGGGTTCGGGATGCCCACCGTCGAGATGATGGCGTGCGGCGGGGCCGTGCTGGCGTCCACCGCCGGCGCGGTGGCGGAGACGGTCGGCGGCACCGCCCACCTGATCGACCCGCACGACGAACCCGGCTGGCGCGACGCCATGCTGCGGGTGTGTGCCGACGACCACTGGTGGCAGTCGCTTCGGGCAGGCGCGGAAGAAACCGCCCGCCCGTTCACCTGGGGCGCCTGCGCCGACGCCACCCTCGGCGCGTACCGCCGCGCCCTCGGCGAAGAGACGAGTGGGAAGCGGGCCGCGTGAGGTGGCTTTGTCTGGCCCTCTCCCCTTGCGGGAGAGGGTGGCGAGTCTTCGAGCCGGGTGAGGGGTGTGGGACGGCGGGGTTCGCGCGAAGCTCGTTCGCGCGCGTAAC
>JAYUBA010000900.1:0-5100 GCA_043741075.1 Frigoriglobus sp. | reverse complement strand
CAAGAACAAGGCGCTGACGCACGATCTCGGAAGCCGCACGCACTATCACCCGGTAAACAGGCCGTCTGAAGTTGTCGCGTCCAGCGAGAAGTCTCCATTTTTCACCTCCATTGCCGCATGTCTCACCAGATTGACGATAACCCACAAACTGACACTTTGGAATGCGGATAGGTTCACAAAAGAATAGACAACCGGTGTTCACCTGCTCGAAACGGGCGAGGTTCATACGCACCTGCCGACGCTCAACGAGCGGTTCGGGCTGCCGTTCATCCCGGAGTTGATCGCGCGCAAGGCGGGCGCGGAGTTCGGCACTCTCACCGCGCTGGACGTGCGATTCCACACGGAGCAACTCGACGCGTGGGAGGCGCGGCTGAACGCAGCGTATGAAGCAAGCACGCTGCCCACAGAACCGCCGACCGAAGAGCTGGACCGCTTCCTCATCGAAGTCCGCAACGTGTGATAACCGCACGGAAACGCTGCGGATAACAATAAAAGAAAATCGCGCGAGTTGCGAATCCGGGTCGCGCCGCCTCTCGAATTCCAGCAGTCGAACGGAGCGGCAGCGAACGTGCTTCCGAAACGGGAGCCGTTCGTTGCCGACTGGGTTCCGTTCGGCGGCCGACGCCCCGCGTCGGTCTGCACCGTCACGCATCTGTGGAGACCGCAGTATGAAGGCCAAGCTCATTTCCGCCCTGTCGCTCGCCGCGCTGGCGCTCGTGCTCACCTCGCCGGCCGCGCGGGCCGACGACGAACCGAAGACGATCGCCGGCATCGTCGCCGGGTCCAAGGACCACACGATCCTGCTCGCGCTGGTGAAGGAGGCCGGGCTGGTGGAGACGCTGAGCGGCAAGGGCGAGTGGACCGTGTTCGCCCCGACCGACGCCGCGTTCAAGAAGATCGACGAGGAGACGCTGAAGAAGGTGAAGGGCGACAAGGAGCTGCTGAAGTCGATCCTCCTGGCCCACGCGGTCAAGGGCACGGTGCTGGCCGCCGACGTGGTGAAGATCGACGGCACGGAAGTGGCCACCCTTCAGGGCACCAAGTTCAAGGTCGAAGTGGACGGCAAGACCGTCAAGTTCGGCGGCGCGAAGGTGATCGCGGCCGACATGAAGGCGAGCAACGGCGTCGTTCACTCGATCGACACCGTGCTGATGCCGGCGAAGTAACGTGACCGCCACGGGCGCGGGACTCGTCCCGCGCCCGCCCTTCACCGCACCCCGGTCATGCGCTCGCCTCCCATCGCGAATGTATCTTCTCAAATCCTGTAGTTAAACTCCCGTAGCCGCTCGGTTCACTCACTGTCGATCCGCCCGGCGCGCCGCGCCGGGGGCCGACGGGCTCGTTCGCCCGACACAGGGGTATGGCATTCGGCTTCAGCCTTCCATCTAAGGTACGTTCGGCCCGTCGCGGTGAATCGGGAGGAGACGCACGCGTTCACCCCCTTATCCTAAAGGGACAGAGGAACCTTCCGCATGACCCCGTTCACCCTGACGCGCGACGAGGTGCGCGAACTGGACCGCCGCGCCATCGACGGCTTCGGCGTGCCGGGCGTGGTGCTGATGGAGAACGCCGGCCGCGGGTGCGCCGAACTCCTGACGCGCCTGAACCCGGAGCGCGAGCCGACGGTGATCCTGTGCGGCCCCGGCAACAACGGCGGCGACGGCTTCGTCATCGCGCGCCACCTGGACAACCGCGGCTGGCCGGTGAAGGTTCACATCGTGGCGAAGCACAACCGCCAAGCCGGTGACGCCGACATCAACTTCGACATCCTCTACACCTCTGGAATCGAGTTCACGCAGTACCGCCCGGACTACTTCGACCAGCCCCATCGCGACCTGTTTCTTCGACAGTACGAGAAGGCCGGTTGGGTGGTGGACGCGCTATTCGGCAACGGTCTGACTCGCGCCCTCGGCGCTCCGTTCGACTGGCTGACGGGGATCGTGAACGAATCCGGCAAGCCTGTGCTCGCGGTGGACATCCCCTCCGGCCTCGACTGCGACACCGGCGAGCCGCTCGGGCCGTGCGTGAAGGCCACGCACACCGCGACGTTCGTCGCCCCCAAACGCGGCTTCCTCAATCCCGCGTCGAAGGCGTGGACCGGCGAGGTTCACGTGATTGACATTGGCGCGCCGCGCGTGCTTGTGGATGAATACAGGCAGCGAGCGGAAGAAACCCCTCCCCAACCCCTCCCCTGAAGGGAAGGGGCCAAGACCTGACGGCAGTTCTTTCTCCCCCTCCCTGTAGGGAGGGGGCCGGGGGGTGGGTTTCTTCTGCGGAGCGTGAGAATCACATGGACGCACTCGCCTTCCTGAAAGCCGGCACTCCCAGCCGCCAGCCGGTGTACGCGCTCGTCGGCGACGAGGACTTCCTCAAGGGCCGCGCCCGCGAGCGGATCATCGCCGTCGCCCTCGGCGGCGAAGACCCGGCGTTCGCGGTGAGCGTGTACCAGGGCGACAAGATCGACTTTTCGACCGCCCGCAACGAACTCGAAACGCTCCCGTTCCTCGCGCCGTGCCGCGTCGTCATCGTGGAGGCCGCGGACACGTTCGTCACCGACAACCGGCCGGCGCTGGAGGCGTACGTCGCCAAGCCGAGTTCGGTCGGCGTGCTGGTGCTGGACGTGAAGACGTTCCCCGACAACACGAAGCTCGCGAAGGCGCTCCCGGACGCGGCCAAGATCGCGTGCAAGACGCCGCCCGCGTACAAGATTCACGAACTGAAGCCGTGGCTCGTCGAATGGGCCAAGACCGCGCACAAGAAGAAGCTCGCGCCGGACGCGGCCGAACTCATGCTCGAACTGGTCGGCGCGTCGATGGGGTCGCTCAATCAAGAACTGGGCAAGCTCGCGGTGGCGGTCGGGGCGAAGCCGGGCATCGCCGTCGAGGACGTGGACCGCATGGTCGGCCGCAGCAAGGCCGCCGACGTGTTCCGCATCATGGACGCGATCGGCGACGGCAGGCCGGGCGAGGCGCTGAGCGTCCTCGAAGAGCTATTCACCGAGGGCGAAGACCCGATGGCGGTGATGGGTCCGCTCACGGCGCAGTTGCGGAAGCTCGCGGCCGTGGGCCGGCTCCACTTCGGCGAGAAGCTCGCGCTCGGCCCGGCGATGGACGCGGCCGGCGTGCCGAAGTGGGACAAGGCGCGGATCGCGTGCGAGAAGCAGATGAAGCACCTTGGCGGGCGCCGCCTGCTGAAGCTGACCGACTGGCTGGTGGAGATCAACCTGGGGCTGAAGGGCGGCAACGCGCTGCCCGAGCGCGTGCAGGTGGAGCGGCTGGTGGTGATGCTCGCGCGCCCGAGGGAAGAGGCGAAGAAGTAAGAATCTCACCACGAAGGCACGAAGATCAACAGAAAGGGCCACGAAGAAAACCGAGTTCAGTGGTCGAAAGCACAGAACAGAATGAGAAGCGGGCTTCTTGCGGGCTTCTGAACTCGGCCCTCTGTTGTCCGTCTTCTTCGTGGCCCTTTGTGCGCTCTTTGTGCCTTCGTGGTGAGATTCTTTCGCTCAGCCGTTACCTCACCGCGGCGGTCACGGTGCTGGTGATGAAGTCGCGGGCGTGCTGAGAGCTTGCGTGAGTGAGCGCAAGAGGCGCTCGCGGTCGTGCGGCTTGTCGAGGTACTCGCGCGCCACGCGCATCAGGAGCGGCGCGATGGGTTGCAACACCGCGGCGGACAGATCGGCTAAGGGCAGTTCTTCGAGAGGCGGAAGCGGTGTGGGCATGGGAGGAGTGTAGGCAAACTTCTGAAGGTCGTGGTAAAGGAGGGCATAAGCCGCATCCGCGTCGCGCTTGTTCTGGCGCACGGTCAAGAGCATCACCGCGCTGAGGAGGGCAAACGCGAGGAGGTAATAGATCACCAGACTCAAAACGATCACGGCTTAATCCCCCTCGCTGTCCGCCTTTGAACTTCCGCCCGACTTCTTCGAGCGGGACAATTTGGCCCGGAGTTCGGCGACCTCGTCCAGCAGTTGCTTGACGCGCTCGTCGCGCTCGCGAAGCCGCACGTCCTTCTCGGCGAGCATGTCGGAATGGTACTTCTTCGCGTCCTGAATACGCTTCTCATGGAGGCGCTCAGCATACCGCACGGCCCAACGAATGAGGAAGGCCGCCGCCGCCACGACCGGGAACTGAACGCCCAGCCAGATCGCCAGTTCGGATGCGGTTTTAGGAAACTCCATCAGTTCCTCCGACACCGGTTACGATACCCGATCCCGGTGCCGTTGTCACGCGCCGTTGCCGGCACTCACCTCACCGCGGCGCTGACGGCGCTGGTGATGAAGTCGCGGATGAGCTGCGCGATGTGCCCCACGCTGATCTCCTTCGGGCACGCGGCCTCGCACTCGTTGATGTTCGTGCAGTGCCCGAAGCCCTCGCGGTCGTGCTGCGCCACCATCCTCCGCACCCGCTCCTTGCGCTCCGGCTGGCCCTGCGGCAGTTGCGCCAGGTGGCTCACCTTCGCACTCAGGAACAGCATCGCGGACGCGTTCGGGCACGCGGCCACGCACGCCCCGCACCCGATGCACGCGGCGGCGTCCATCGCGCGGTCCTGATCCACCTTCGCGATGGGCAGCGCGTTCCCGTCCGGCGCGCCGCCCGTGTTCACGCCCACGAACCCGCCCGCCTGAATGATGCGGTCGAACGCGGACCGGTCGCACACCAAATCCTTCACCACCGGGAACGCCTTCGCGCGCCACGGCTCGATGTAGATTTCCGCCCCGTCGGCGAAGCTCCGCATGTGGAGTTGGCAGGCGGTGGTGCCGCGCTCCGGGCCGTGGGCGAGGCCGTTAATCATCATGTCGCAACTGCCGCAGATGCCCTCGCGGCAGTCGTGGTCGAACGCGACCGGTTCCTCGTTCTTGCGGATCAACTGCTCGTTGAGCGTGTCCAGCATTTCGAGGAACGACATGTCCGGGCTGACGCCGTCGAGCGGGTACGCGACCATGCGGCCCGCGTCGGTGCGCGACTTCTGCCGCCAGACGTGGAGCGTGAGCTTCATGGAGGGGTCCGTGGGGTTCCTGTTGAGGTGAAGAGAAGACCCCTCACCCGCGGCGAAGCGCCGCGACCTCTCCCCGCGAAGCGCGGGGCGAGGTGGGCACCACGC
>JAYUBA010000899.1:0-5107 GCA_043741075.1 Frigoriglobus sp. | reverse complement strand
GCCGAGCGGGCCGCGCGGTGGCGCGAGTCGCGCGCCGCGAGGGTGCGCGCATGTTAGTCGCCGCACGCCCCGAGTTCGTGGTGGACGGCCGCGCCGCGGCCGAACTCGGCGACCGGCTCGTGTCGCTCCTCGCGGCCGAGGACGACTCCGGCATGGCCCGGTTCGAGGCCCGGTTCGCGAACTGGGGGCCGCTCCCCGGCGGCGGCTACGGGTTCCTGCACGACGACCGCAAGCTCCTGGATTTCGGCAAGGCGCTCGCGGTGAACTGGGGCGGGCGGGCGCTGTTCAGCGGCCGGATCACGGCGCTCGAAGGCGTCTTCCCGGCCGGGGGCGCGCCGGAGTTCGCCGTTCTCGCCGAGGACCGGCTCCAGGACTTGCGCATGGCCCGGCGGACGCGCACGTTCCTCGACGGCACCGACGCCGACGCGTTCCGCGCGGTCGCCGCCGGCCACGGGCTTTCGGCCGTGCTCGACCTGGACGGCCCGAAGCGCCCGGCGCTGGCGCAGGTGAACCAGAGCGACCTGGCGTTCCTCCGCGAGCGCGCCCGCCGCCTCGACGCCGACGTGTGGATCGACGGGACCGCGCTCCACGCGGCCGTCCGCTCGAAGCGGAGCGCGACCGCCGTCGCGCTGACCTGGCCCGGCTCAGTGCGGTCGGTCGCGGTCACGGCCGACCTCGCCACGCAGCGCACGTCGGTCACGGTTTCAGCCTGGGATCCGCGCACGAAGGCCGCCGCGACCCACGAGGCGACCGACTCCGTGCTGGGGTCCGAATCGGCCGGGGGCGACAGCGGGGCGACCGTCCTCCGGCGGGCGTTCGGCACGCGCCCGGAGACGGTGGCCCACCGCGGCCCGCTCGACACCGGCGCCGCGCGGGTCGAGGCCGAGGCCGCGTTCCGGCAGATGGCGCGGCGGTTCGTGGTGGCCCGCGGGGTCGCGGAGCCGGACGGGCGGCTCCGGCCCGGCAAGCCGGTGGCGCTCGCGGGCCTCGGCCCGGTCTTCAGTGGCACGTTCCGACTGCGCGAGGTCCGGCACGTGTTCGACGACACCGACGGGCAGGGGCTTCGCACCGAGTTCGAGGCCGAGCGACCGGCCATCGGGAGAGCGTGAACGATGACCGCCAGCGACGCGCCGGACTGGGAGCGGATCGAGGGGGAGCGCACGCCGTGGGGCCTCGGCGGCCTCTGGTACGGGGTCTACCCCGCGCTGGTGACCGACGTGCGCGACCCGGACGGGCAGGGCCGCGTGAAGGTCGCGCTCCCGTGGGCCGGCGACCCCCTCAAGGCCAAGTACGAGGCGTGGGCGCGGCTCGCCACGCTGATGGCCGGACCGGGGCGCGGCACCTGGCTGATCCCCGATCCGGGCGACGAGGTGCTGATCGCGTTCGAGGGCGGGCACCCGGACCGGCCGTGCGTGCTGGGCGCGCTCTGGAACGGCACCGACAAGGGGCCGGAGTCGATGGACGGCGGCGGCCGGAACGCCCGCAAGGTCATCAAGACCCGGTCGGGGCTGGTGATCGCGCTCGACGACACCGACGGCACCGAGTCGGTGACCATCTCGACGCCCGGCGGCCAGACGTTCGCGCTCAAGGACGGGCCGGCGGCCGTGGAGATTTCCGACGCGTCCGGCAACAGCGTCAAGCTGGAAACCGGCGGCATCACGGTGCAGGCGGCCTCACTGGTCACGATCACGGCGAGTCAGGTGAAGGTGTCCGCGGGCACGGTGACGGTGTCGGCGGGGATGGCGAAGTTCAGCGGCGTGGTGCAGGCCGACACGGTCATCACGAACACGATCGTCGCGGCGACGTACACGCCCGGCGCGGGGAACATCTGGTGAACGGCACGTCGCGCGAACACGAAGCCGAGTGGCTGACCCCCGCCCCGCTGTGGGCGGCCGGCGGGGACCACCTGCGCGCCCCGGCGGTGGTGCGACTCGACGGCGACGACTTCATGGAGCAGTTCGCGCGGATGCTCGCGCCGGGTCCGGACCGCGCCGCGCATCTGTCGGCCGCGCGGCCCGGCGCGCCGGACGCGGCCAAACTCCCCGGCGTGCTGTACCAGCCGCTGCACGGGTGTTACGCGCTGGTGTGCGCGTCGCTCACCTGCAAGATCGCGGGGCGGCCCGAAAAGGCCGTCGCGCCCGCCCGCGGCGAGTCGGTCGCGTTCGTGCTCCGGCGGGTGGAAGGGCCGGGCACCGAGTCGGCCTGGGTGCCGGCCGGCAGCGGCGAAGGCGCGTGGCGGCGCGCGACGGGGAAGGTGCCCGAGGTGGGCGAGGAGGTGATCCCGCTGTTCCCGGTGCCGGCGCCGGGGTCGCCGCCGCGGCGCGTCTGGACGGGCCTCGTGCCGACCGCGAGCCGCGAGACGTACCGCCGCGGCCCGCCCTTGAAAAGCGACCCGCCGAACCTGAGGGACCGGCGGCTGGCCGAACTGGAAGACGGCCCGCTGGCGGCACTCGGGGCCGCGCCGGTCGCGGTGCCGGCCGGCGACCCGCGGCACGACGCGGTCGGAAGGGCGGCCGTCGAAGCCGCACTCCAGGCCGCGCTGGGGCTGGCCGATTTCCTCAGCGAGTCCGTCCTCCTGTCCGGGGCCGACGCGCCGGCCGACCTGTTCGCGCGCCTCCAGGCGCACGCCCCCGGCGGCCCGCGGCTCGTTCAAGCGCTCGCCGCCGCCGGACTCGTCAAGGCGATGACGCACGCCTGTACCGGGCGTGCCGTCCTGCTCGGGATTCGGGAGGCCGTGCCCGTCTTCGACCCGGACGCGGGCGGCCTCACGCTGCCGGTGGGCGCGGCCCTTCGGGGCGACATCTTCCGGGCGGTTATGGCCGCCTTGCCCGAACTCGCGGACCCGCCGCCCGACCTGCCGACCGGACCGGCGCAGCCGAAGTTCGACGCCGGCCGGAACCGGCGGTACGTGATCCGGTGCGTGTACCTGCGCCGCGATTGCCCGTCGGTCGCGAGCGCGCCGTCGGAGGCGTTCGCCGTCGCGCCCGTCCACGACCCGGACGCGCCGGCGCGCACGATCCGCATCCCCATGCCCATCGACGTCAGCGTCGGCGGGCTGCGGAAGTTCAAGAAGAACGTCGGGTTCGTCCTCTCCGCCGGTCTGAACGCGAAAGTGCAGTCGCTGTCGGGGAAGAAGCTCAAGGACATCGACGACGGCAACGTGTCGGCCGGGGGCATCGGGTTGGGCGAGATCTGCACGTTCGCCCTGCCGATCATCACCCTCTGCGCCATGATCGTGCTGTTCATCTTCCTCGTGCTGCTGAACATCGTGTTCTTCTGGATGCCACTGCTGAAGATCTGCTTCCCGATCCCGAAGGAGGAATCGTCGTGACACCGACGGCGGTCATCTTCGGGCGCGGGGTGGCGTTCCCGCCCCACTTGGAGAAGGGCGGCGCGCCGCTCGCCATGAGCGAGGGGGCGGACAACGTGCGCGAGTCCGTGCGGATCGTCCTCACGACGGAACCGGGCGAGCGGCCGGCGCGGCCGCTGTTCGGCGCGGGGCTGGGGCGGTTCCTGGGCGAGCCGAATTCGGCGTCCACGTGGCGGCTGATCCGCGACCGCGTGGAGCGGGCGCTCGCGGACTGGGAGCCGCGCGTCCGGGTCGAGTCGGTCGAGGCCGGCCCCGACCCCGACGACCCCGGCGCCGCGACGGTCGCGATCACCTACCGCCTGGTCGCCACCGGCGGCCGGGCGCGGCTGGGGCTGACGGTGCCGCTGGCGCCGACCGCGGGGTAGTGGGTCCGACACGCGCTTCGGGACACGGGAACAGACGATGCCGCTGGACGTACCGAGACTGGACGACCGCCGATACCAGGAACTGCTGGACGAGGCGCTGGCGCGCGCCGCCGTCCACAACCCGGAGTGGACGAACTTCCAGCCGTCGGACCCCGGCGTCACGATCCTGGAGAGCTTCGCGTTTCTGGTCGAAGCGCTGCTGTACCGGGCGAACCGCATCCCGGAGCGCGACCGGGCCAAGTTCCTCTCCCTCCTGGGCGTCCCGCTGGCCCCGGCCCGGGCGGCCCGCGCGCTGGTCGCCTTCGGCATCAAGGACGATAAGCCGCCCGTCACGCTCGGTGCCGGGCTGACGCTGACGGCCGGCCCCGTGCCGTTCTTCACCGAGGCGGCGCTCGACGTGCTGGCGGGCGCGGCGCGGGCGGTGGTGAAGCGGCGCGCGCCGCTCGACGCCGCCCGCGCCGCGGAGTACCGCGCGATCTACGTGACGCTCCGCCCCGCCGAATCCGGGAGCGCGTTCGTGTTCTACGAGCCGGCCCCGCTTCCCCCCGGCGGTTTGGACCTGGCGGAAACCGCCGACGGGGCCGTGTGGCTGGCGCTCCTGGCGCCCGAGAAGGGCACCCCGGAGACGGCGCGGGCGCGCTGGGCCGGCAAGACTCTGGGGTTGGGACTGGCCCCGCTGCCGGCCCCGCGCCCGACCCGCGACCTGCCCGCCGGCGGTGCCGCCGCTCGCGCGAGCGGGCGGAGCGGCGGCTGGGAGGTGTCGATCGCCACCGGCGAGCGAGGGCTGACGTTCCGCACGTTGCGAACGATCGGCGCCGCCGAACTGCTCGACGAGCCGGCCGCGTACGAGATTCCGCTGCCCGCGGACCTCGAAGGTCTGCCCCTCCCCGTGGCGGCGGACGCGTTCGACGAAGGCTCCGGCCCGTTCCCGCCCGCACTCGACGCGCCGAAGGACGCGGCCCGCCTCGCCGTGTGGCTCCGGTTGACCCCGACCGGGTCCGCGTTCGCGGGCGTGCGGTGGGTCGGCATCAACGCGGTCGCCGCCCGGCAGTCGCACCCGGTCCGGGGCGAACTCGTCGGCACCGGGACCGGCGAGCCGGACCAGGAGGTTCCGCTCGCGCAGGGTCCGGTGGTGCCCGGTTCGATCCGGGTCCGGGTGCGCGCCGCGGTCGCGCTGGACGCGCCGTGGGACGAGTGGACCGAGATCGACGACCTACTCGCCGCCGGCCCTCAGACGCCGGGCGGCGTGGCCGACGCCGACGCGACCGCCCCGTCGCGGGTGTTCCAGAGCGACCCGGAGGCGCGCGCGATCCGGTTCGGGGACGGCCTGCGCGGCGCGCGGCCCGGCGCGGGCCTGCCGGTCCGCGCGGAC
>JAYUBA010000898.1:0-5111 GCA_043741075.1 Frigoriglobus sp. | reverse complement strand
CCCGTTGAAGTGGCTCCAGGGGATGATCGATCGGGGCCGGTCGGCGACGGCGGGGATGTGTCCGTCGGTCCGCCGGGCGTTCGGGTGGGTGCATCGCGCGGCTCACGTGCTGGGCCGGGAAAAGACCACGGGGTCGGCGATCCGGTGCCAACTGGGCGGGCTGCTGGGCGCGATGACCACGCATCGGGCGCGCTCCTGCGGGCGCTCTGGGACCACCTCGAACGGCCGGAGGCGTGAGCGACCCTCGATTCGTCGGTCGGGTCGCCGGACACCGGCGTTGTGATCGGGCTGGCCCGCATTCAGGTCGATCGGGCGTCGGTCGAGGCCGACCCCGCGGTGGTGGGCCGGCAAATCCGTCTGGCGGCGGCACGGTTCGCCGCGGAGCCGTTCGCGCAGTGGTTGCTGAAGTTGGTCGGTACCGCGCGCTGGCACGCCGGGGCGCAAACCGCGGCACTCGACGCGCTGGCTGGGTCCGGGCGACCGGCGGCGGACCTGGAGCGCGCCGAGGCCGCTTAGGCGTCGTCACCGGACCCGGCGGCCCGGTGGCTGGCGCTGCGGGTGCGAGTTCGGGTGTCTTCCGAGCAGGGGTGGAGCGAAGAGCGGCGCGAGCGCCTCCGGCGGTATCGCAAAGACCGCGCGTTCGTTGCCGACGAGGCCGGACGGACGCTTCCACCGGAGCCGGCAACTCCGGTGCCGGTGTGAAACTCGCTCCGCGCAGACGGGCCCGCGAGACGGGACCATTGCCCCACGGTGACGCGCAGTCGGACATCGCCCTCTTGAGCCAAGTGCGAGCGCTGGCCCGGTGGCGGTCGGCGGTACTGGGTGAGAGGCCGAGGCCCGCTCGCGAGTCGAACAGGGCCGGGGTGCCGCAAGTCCAGTTTGGCTCTGCCCGCAGTTCGGTCAATCACCTTCCGCGCGAACGGGATGGACTCCGGTCCGCACTTCAAACTTACCACGGGCACAGGCAGTGGCAGTCACTTCTCGAGCGCGTGAACCGTGTTGTGGATCACTCCCGTGACCGCACGGCCGTCGCTGCCCTTCACGCGGTACTTGATCTCCATGCCCCACGTCGGTAACAGGTCGGGGATATCGAGTTTCACGCTCTTCCCGTCCGCGGACACGGTCGCCCCCGACACCGCGAGCGGCTTCTCGTCGATGTGCTTGGAGCCATAGTTCTGGCTCCGCTTCAAGCCCCACACCTTCACCTCGTAGTTCTTCGGGTCGGCCGCGTTCTTCGCGTCGAGCGCATCGGTGAAGGTGAGTTCCACGCCGCCCGCTTTCGCCTTCAGCCCGACCGGGAGGTCGGCCGGTTTGCCGGTGTAGCGGACGCGGTAGAACCCGCCGGGAACGGTCTGGTTGCCGGCCCACGCGAACATCCCGCACACGTAGAGCTGGCCGTCGGTCGGGTGGAAGCGGGGCCGCATGATGCCGGTGGGGAACGCCGGCAGCGGCAGCGCGCACATCCCGCCCTGCGCCTGCCCGTTCAACGTCTCGTGCGGCACGACGTAGATCTTCCCGTGACCGTAGGAGGTGTTCAGCAGCGCGCCCTTGAGCGGCCCCCACTTGTCGGACGTCACCCAGATCAGTTCCGCGGGCGAGCGGTCGAAGTCGTTCGTGATCCAGCACAGCGGTTGCTTCATCGCGGAATCGGACGCGTCGGTGAGGTCCGTGTAGCCGAACATGTTGCCGTAGAACCCGCCCTTCGTGACGAGGTTGATGCGGTTCTTGGGTGTCCAGAAGCCCTCCTGATCGGTCACGAAGAACGTGCCGTCCGGGTTCAGGCAGACGCCGTTGGCCGCACGGAACCCGGTCGCGAGGATTTCCGTCTTCGCGCCGTCGTTCGTCACCTTGAGCAGCGTGCCGTGGTGCGGAACGAGCGCCGGGAGCGCGTGCCGGCCGCTCTTCGCGTAGTAGAAGTTCCCGTCCGCGTCGGTCTGCAAGCCCATCGCGAACTCGTGAAAGTGCTCGGTCACCTGATGGTCGTTATTGAAGCACTCGTAGAAGTCGGTTTCGCCGTCGCCGTTGAGGTCGTGCAGTTTCACGATCTGGTCGCGGCAGCAGACGAAGATGGCCCCGTCGCGGAACTTCAGCCCGAGCGGCTGGAACAGCCCGGACGCGATCCGCTGCCACGTCAACCCGGCCCCGAGGTTGTCGAGTCCGCTCGCGAGCCAAACGTCGCCGTCCCACGAGCAGACGGCCATCCGCTTGCCGTCCGGGTAGAAGTCGAACCCGGTGAGGCGGAGTTGAGCGTTCCACGGGTTCCGCTCGGGCAGCGCGAACGTATCGACCGCGAACGGCCCGTCGTTCTTGCCGATCGCGACGCCGGCCTTCAATACTTCAGGCCAGCGTTTCGGCCCGCCGCGGGTCAGCGGTTCCAGCGCGCGGGGTGCCGGCGAGTCCTTCGCGACTGCTTTGAGGGCCGCCGCGTCTTCCTTCGTGGTCAGCACCTTCACGCGGGTCGGCGTCGCGCCGGCCGGAACGCGGAGCAGCGTGAACCCGTCGCGCTCCTCCAGTGACACCCGCTCGTCTCCCATCACCACCGCCGGCACCCCAACTGGGGCGACGCGGGCGAGAAGGTCACGAGACGACTTGCCGATTTCGAGCGTCCGAGTGAACGCGACGTTCGCGGGCTTCTTCGGGTCGAGTTCCGCACCGGCCAATTCTAGAATCGCCGCGTCGCCGACGGTGTAGGAGACGATGGTCTGGTCGCCGAAGTGGTACACCCCGCGGAACCGCGCCCACTCTTTCGGGAGCGGGCCGTACGGCCGCTTGTCGCGACCCAAGAACCGCGGGTCTTTGAAGCTCCCGGTGGCCGGGTCCGCCCAGCCGGGGCCGACCGGATTCGCGACTTGCACCGCTCCGGCGAGTTTCGGGTGAACCTGGTGCTGACCGTTGAAGTGGATGCCCTTCCAGTCGATGAACGCGTCGCCGGTCCAGGCCGCGGCGAAGCGCATCGTGTCGTGGTCGAACAGCGCCCACCGCGTCCCGCGGGACGCGCCGCCGGCGCCGGAGTCGAGGCGCACCGCGATGCCCTTGTACGCGATGTTCGGCCCCGGCCCGCCGACCTCGTACGTGTTCATCAGGCTCGGGCCGTAGTCCATCGTCACCCACGGTTCGACGGTCGCCGGCGCCGGACCGGCCGTCGCGCCCTTGGGCAGCGCCGCGAGGTACGCCGCGTCCGCCTTCGTGTGTTGCGTCGGGTTGTGCGGCTTGAGGTACGATTCGCGGAGGTAGTGGATGAGGTCGTACTTCTGTCGCGGCACCATCCAGGTTTGCGAGGCCATCAGGCCGTACCCGCGGGTGAGGGTCTGGTACAGGCTGTACGGGTCGCTCCCGTTCTTGAAGACGTGTACCGCGAACTTCGGGGAGGCGGGCAGCGAACCGGCCTGGTCCTTCGTCCCGTGGCAGTTCGCGCACACGCGGGTGTAGATCGCCTCCCCGCGGCGCAGCGATTTGTCGTCCCACGCGCGGATGAGGCCCGCGTGGTCGATGTCCTTCTCGTACTCCGGGATGACGGGCGCGGTCACGGCCGGGCGCAGTTCCTTGGCACGCGCCGGCCCGCCCTCGGCGACTTCGATGAGGTATTTCGCCAGGTCGAGGAACTGCTGCCGGTCCGAGAGCAGGTTGACCAGCCCTTCGGGCATCAGCGACTTGGTGCCCGCGACCCGCTTCTCGATCTCGGCCTTCGGAACGGTGATCCGCTTGCCGTTGGCGGACGGATCGACCAGCGTGAGCGTCGCGGGCGTCTCGGCCGCGACAAGCCCGGTCACGGCCCGTTCGTCTTTCGTGGTGACGACGACCGTTTCATAACCCTTCTTCAGCACCTTCGACGGGAGCAGGACGGATTCGATTAGGTACTCCGCGGTCGCGTCCTTGCCGGCTTTCGCGATGTCCGGGCCGAGTTGCGTTCCCTCGTGCGCATCGTGACACTTCGCGCACGTGAGGAACGGCTGGAAGAACAGCACCGCCCCGCGGCCGGCGTCGCCGCGCGCGCGGGCGGCCTTCGCGAGTTCGGCGACCGGCTCCTTCGCGAGTTGCTCCTGGAGCGGAGGCTCCGCGGATCGGACCGGAGCGCCGAACGACGAGAACAGCAAGATCGCGGACAGCAGGCGGGCGGACATCCGGCGCTCCTCATTCTTGATCCGCGCCACCCGGCGCGGGGTCGGGACGATGGGCGGTTCCGTCAGGGCAATTCCGGCGGCCCGCGGCGCACGTTCCGCGGGTCGGGCGCTCCGGCGAACCCACCGATCATGTCGGGGTACTTTCCGGGCGTGACGTGGTAGTACCAGCCGCGCTCGTCGTCGTGCCGCATGTTGAAGTCGTCGAGCGGCTCGTCCTTGTCGTCCTTCGCCATCAGCCCCTTCGCCACGTACGGCCCGTACACCGGGAACCCGTCCCGCGCGAAGTCGATCAGCGGGGAGTGGCCACCGCCGTCATCGACGAACGGCGATTTCACACACCGGGTACTTGTGGTAGTGGTACTGATTGTTGGGGGCCGGGTCCGGTCCTTCGACAGGTCGTACAGTTCCCACGGGCCGCCGTGCTTGCCCATCAGTTTCCAGTCGGCGACGCGAACGGCCTTGTTCCCTCGTGTTCCCAGGAGATCGCGTCGCGGTCGAGCGGCTTGTTCGCGAACGCCGCGACGAGGCTCTTGTCTTCCAGGATGAGTGTGTTCTCGAACTGCCTGCGGGCTCATACCCTGCTTCGGGTCGATGAGGCCGAGCTTCGCGGCCTTCTCGAACCGGGCCTTGCGGACCGGCTCGTTGCCGCCGTCGTATCCGTACCGGCTCCTCATAGACCCGCCGGGTGCGCGCCTCGTCACTTCTTCTTCGGCTCCCGAACCGGGAACTCCTTCGAGTCGGTCCGCGCGGTCTTCAGATACGCTTCGATCTTCGCGACCACTGCCGGGTGGTCCGCCGCGACGTTCTGCTTCTCGGCCGGGTCGCGGGCCACGTCGTAGAGTTCGAGCGGTTTGCCGGGGGCGGTGCGAATGGCCTTCCAGTCCCCGTGCCGGACGGCCTGTGCCGTTCCCCCTTCGTGGAACTCCCAGTACAGGAACTCGTGCCGCTTCTGTTCGCCCTTCCCGGTGATGGCGGGCGCGAAGGAGAGTC
>JAYUBA010000897.1:0-5117 GCA_043741075.1 Frigoriglobus sp. | reverse complement strand
CCAGGAACCCCAGCCCCAGCCACTCCGGGCGCAGGTTCTCCGCGACCCAACTCCCGGCCCGCTGGTACAGCGGGAAGCCGTCGGCTTTCTGAGATTCGTAGTCGAGATTGAGCGACTTCAGCCCCATCGTCAGGTACGGGGCGGCGAGGCTCATTAGCCCGCACGCGACGGCCAGCGTCTGCTTCGCCACCCGGATGTCCAGCGGCACCTCGGCCAACACGCGGTCGCCCTGGCGGATCAGCACCCGCGCGCCGTGGACGCGCCCGAGTACCCGCGGCACGATCCAGAACGCCTCCGTCACCGCGCCCTTCGACCCGACCACCAGCGCGTGCCGCGGCGGGTAGCAGTCGCACCCCGGTAGCACCGGTTCGATTTCCACCACCGACCCCTCGGTGACCTTGAACGCCTCGCTCACCGCCTGGTTCACCCGCGCCTTTAGCACCTCTTCGATCTGTTCGGCGGACAGGATCACGAGCAGCGGGAACATGCGGTCCGGGTTCATGCGGGTGTAGTACCGCACGGTGGCCCGCCGCTCGGTGAGCGGGGACTTCCGCTTCACCCCGGCACTGCGCGCCGGCGCGGGCGCACGCGGCGGGCGCGGCCGGGGCGCGTCGTCGAAGGCCAGCGGCTCCGCGTCGTCCGCGCGGGCGGGCGGGGCCGCGCCGCCGACCGGTCCGGGGCCGGGCATGGGGACGAGGATGAGTTCCAGCACGCTCCCGGTGGTGCCGTACCGCTCGGCCACCTCGCGGAGCGCGTCGTCCGGTTGGAGGACGGTGCCGTCGCGGGCGCGGAACGTCCACCCCGCGCCGGGCGGCAGCGTGCGCTCCCGCGCCAGCCGGCCGAGCAACTCCCGGAGCGTAGTCGCGGGCGCGACCGTCAGTTCCACCGGCGGCAACCGGCCGCCGGTAGGGGAGACGATGTGGAGGCGGACCGTGAGCGCGGGCGCGGCGGACATCGGCTGGCCCTTGTCGGGGAACGGGGACGACCGGGTGCCGGTCTGTTCGCCCGCGTGTTGGTCCGGTTCAGCGGCACCGGATACCGTGGTATTCGAGCGGGAACTCGTAATCCTTACGGAGCGGGTGGCCGACCCAGTCGTCGTTGAGCAGGATGCGGACGAGGTTCGGGTGCCCGGTGAAGAACACCCCGACGAGGTCGTACACCTCGCGCTCGTGCCAGTCGGCCGTCTTCCACACGCCGGATACGCTCGGCACCTCCGGCAGTTGGCCCACCACGTCGTCTTTCCAACGGAGGAGCATGAGTTTCAGCGTGAACCGGCGGCCGGAGAACGCGAAGCTCGACAGGTGGTACAGCACTTCGAGGTGCGGCTCGAACCCGGCCTTCGCGACCTTCTTCGGGTCGGGTTCGAGGTAATCGACGCCGGTGATGTCGTTCAGAAGTGCGAACTTCAGCCGCGGGTCGTCGCGCAGGAAGGTACACACTTCGACGAGCCGCGCCGCCTCGACGGTGACGAACGGGTCGAGCGCGTCGAGCGTCGCGCCGGTGATCGCGGGACCGAACTGCGCTTCGAGGAGTGCGGCGATTTCGGCAGCGGTCATCTCTCACTCCGTTCCCGCGGCGGGCGGTTCGACGAGTTCGCGGATCGGCTCCGGGCACACGGCCCACGTCGCCGCGTAGGTCGCTTCGAGCGGGACGAGGACGTGCGCGCCGGGTTCCAGGAACAGCGGCATGTCCGGCATCGTGTCGCCGACGCCGACCGGTTCGATGTACGCGGTGAAGTCGCTACCCGCCTGATACGCGACGAGCGTGAGCCGCTTGCCCGCCGGCAGTTCAAACGGCTCGTCCGCGAACTCGTCCCAGATGGCCTTATGAATCCCCTGCGGGTCGCGGGCCGACGGGGGGAACAGATCGACAATGAGCAGGTGGACGCCGTTGCGGAGGAACGCGACCGCCTTCTCGACGAACGACCGGAGCGAGTTGCGGCTGTCCTTGTTACCGGGCGACACGATCTCGATAACCGCGACCACCTCACCGAGCGGGTGTCGGATGCTGATGCGGTTCGCGCGGCGCGCGTACCGGGCCGCGTCCGACGCGACGTGAACTTGGAGGGCTGCCTTCGGCGGGGTGAGAGTGGCCGTCGGCGCGCCACCCGGCGCGGTCGTGCCGCGTTTCTTCATCTCGACTGCGATAATGTCTGGTTCAGGGCCATCAACGCGCTGCTCGACGAGGGCGTAAAAACCGTCCGGCATCCGGCCGTCGTTGAGAGCGTCCTGAATGCGGACGCTCCAGCTTTGGTGGAATGCGTGGAACAACCCGGATTGCGCGCGGGTCCAATCGTGAATCGGCATGACAATACCTCCTACGGCCATCGTACCGCGGCGGGCCGCGCGAGTCATCGCGTCACCTCGCGCGGGGCGGGGGGGGCCACCGGCTCATCGGGGGCGAATGAGTCGAACCGGGTCAGAACAGGGTGACGAACCCGGCGGTGCGGAAGTGGGCGTCGTTGGTGAACGCTTCGGTGATACCGGCGTCGGCCATGAGGACGAACGACAGGTGATCGACGGCCCCCCGGCCGAGCCGGGCGGCCCGGCCGCGTAATTCGCCCACGCCCGTTCCGCCTGGGCGGCCGTCGGGCGAAATAAGTCGCCCGTCGCGTCTAGAGCGAGCCACAAATCGGCGACATCGTTCCGGTACGGCCGCCGCGCGGCGGCGTTCCCGCACTCGTACAGGATGAGCGTCGAGGTGACGAGCCGAACCGGGCCGGCCGTGAGTGCCTGATACGCGGCGTCGGCCGCCGGGTGCCACTGGTCCGACCGATCCCATAAGGCGAGCAGCCCGACGGTATCCAGGAAGACGGTTCTCACGGCTGGTGGCCGTCGTGGTGGGCGGCGGTGTCGGTCGCCCCGGACGCGTACCGCCGGGCGAGCACGCCCCGCGCGTCCGGCGGGCGCGTTCCGACGGCGGCATCGGGTACGGCCACGGTCACCCGCGTCAATTCCGGCAGGTCGATCGGCTCGACGGGGCGGAACACCCCGTGTTCGTAGACGGCGTCAATCTGAGTCATGGCATTACCTCCCACGTCTATCGTACCGCGGCGGGCGGCGCGCGTCACCTCCCGCGGCGGCGGGGCGACGAACGGGTACTTGGCCCGTTCGGTCCGCCACTTCGCGGCCTCCGGCTTGTTCTTGTGGGCCAGTCGATCAGTTGGTCGTGACTCTTTGCCACGTTTTTGCTGGGCCATCGAAAAGCAGTCGGAAATGGTTGCGCAGGTTCCGCCCGACGACACCGTGCGGTTGGTCAACAATCGCGTAACGCCCCTGAAAACGCCCGCCCTGGAATGACGCCTCCAACTCGACCGCTTCGACCGAACGGGGGCTGCCGTCGAACCCGGCGAGGGTGACGCTCGTGTCGGGTTGAGGGGTCAGCCCCAGTTGTTCGACGGCCCAACGGGGAATCAGAGTCACATCGGCGCCGGTATCGAGAACCGCCGGGACATTGGCAACGGTCTGATCGCGGCCATCGAGCGTTCGCAAGGTCAGCAGCGCGACCGGTGCCGGCGGATGGTAGAGTTGGTCGTCATAGGGTGTCACTGGGCTTCTCCCAGGAGACCTTCATCTCGAACTTCGCGGCATCTTCCGGGTTGGCCAGACGAACACCGGGCAGTTTGGGAACCGGCGGAACGGCATTCGGAACGACGACAAAAACCGTCTGCCGTTCGGGGAGCACGACTTCTGGGGGAAGCCGCACCTGACCGTTTTCGACCACCCCTTCAAATGTCATGACCGGCATCGCAACACCCTCCGCGAAGTGACAACAGTGGTAATCGTAGCCGATTTCGTTTCCACCGTGATCCCCAATGTGGCTCCGTCACTTCTTCTCCCGCGGCGGGCAACCGGAGTCACCGCTTCACCTCCCGCGGCGGCGGGGCGACGTGCGGCGTGAGGCGGTCCGTCTCGGCACGCCACCGCACGGCCTCGACCTTGTCGCCGCTCGCCTCCGCACGGCGGAGCAGTTCGGTCGCCAACCGGAGCTTGTCTTTGTCGGCGGCGGCGGTGTACTCGGCGCGGAGCCAGTGCAGCTTGTCCGTGGCGACGTAGCCGGGGAACGGGAAGTCCGGGTGCGGCGGCGGGACCGCGGCCAACTCTTGCCGCTTCTTCTCCCACGTCGCCTCGTTCCACGGCACGAACTCGCCGTCCGGCCCGAGTTCGCCGCGGACGGCGACCTGTGCCCAGAGTTGGAGGAGGGCGGGCGGTATGTCCAGGCGCGATGTCGGGATGATGTGGATCTGGCCGGCCTCGGAGGCGGACTTGACGACAGACCGGACCATGCCGAACGCTCGGCGATGCTGCCACGGGCCGCTCGGACAGACTTTGTCGGTTCGGGTGTCAATCGCCTGGCTGAAGTGAGGCGAAACAGCAAATCGTTGGTCGCCTGCAAAGTGGGCCAAGTCGGGGTGATACTTCCGGCCCGCCGGCGGCACGAGTCGCTTCCAGGTCAAGGTGTCGAACAACCGACCGTCATCCAGCCACGCGAGGTCCGGGTCGGATCGGGCGGTGACGCTGGAGTTGTATGTACCTACTGGCGAGCCTTCCCCGAGCCGGTACACCGTGGTGCCGTACCCAAAGTCGTCGAGCCAACGTACCGCCACCGAGATGTCCGATAGCATGAAACACCCCACCGAGCGTTCACTGAAGTAGCCAAAGTCCGTCCGCGCGGCGGGATCTTCTCGCCAGGTTGCGGTATCCCAGGCGCGGATTTGTGCCTTCTCAGCCGACAGTGGGTTGGCTGCCAGCGTCGCCAGTCGGCGGCCGGACGGGCTAGCGAACACGTTCCGGACCCGCCCGTCGTGCGTTAACCGCGTCAATAATCGACCGTCCTCCGCCGAGTGGATGCGGACGGACGTCAGGCCGTCGAGGACGGCCACATACCGGCCGCCAGCGACGAGCCGGAATGGATACCGCGACAACTCGCCCGGTGCGGCGTCGAACCGCGCGACGAGTGCCCCCGTTGCTACGTCCCACAGTTCAGCCGGGCCGGTGCCGTCGATGTTATCGGATCGACTTAGCAGTACAGCGCGGGTTCCTCGCCGTTTCGCAAGCTGTTCATCGGGGAGGACAACCGATGACGGAGCAGGAAATCGTGGCTCTGGGGCCGGCGTT
>JAYUBA010000896.1:0-5119 GCA_043741075.1 Frigoriglobus sp. | reverse complement strand
CCGAGTGGAAGCGGCCCGCGGTGTTCCCGAACGTGAACGCCCTGGGCTTCGGCGTGCCCGGTTACGAGTTCGTCCCGCAACAGCTCAACGGCGGCGTCGTCAACGAGGCCGGGCAGAACGTCGGCGGGGCCGTGTGGCTCACCGCCACCCGCCCGACCTCGATGCCCGCGGCGACGATGCAACGGTGGATCTCCAACGCCCAGTTCGCGCCGAAGATCCGCGAGAACAACCCGATGCTGTTCCTGTACGCCGAGAAGGACATCGGCGGCGCGCTCAGCGGGCAGAAGCAAGGGGCGTTCTTCTTCAACGAGGTGCTCGTCGCCGACCCGAAGAAGGGGGGGCCGCTGGAGCGACTCGATCAGACGTTCCTCAAGGAGGTGAAGGGCGGCGAGCAGTTGCAGGGCGTCAAGTTGCTCGGCCAGAACGCGGCCCTGAAGACCGAGGACACCATCGTGGCGTACTTCGCGGCCATTCAGAAGGTGCGGCAGAAGATCCCGTCGAAGGAGCGCGGCTATAAGGACCCGTACTTCATCGACGCCCGCTTCTTCGGCCTCAACCCGTGAGCCGCCCGCGCGGGGAGCACGATAAAGGAGAAGCAGCACGAAATCCGAAACGGAAGGCGCGGCCCTTGGGGTCTCGTTTCGGATTTCCAGATCGGCTCTCGTCTGGAGGCGTGATCCTGTCACAACCTTCGATCAATCCCGTCGCCAAAGCGCTCTATCTGTGCGACGGTCACATCGGTTCGGCGAACCAGAAGACCGACCTCGTCGGCCTGTTCAACTCGATCCGACCGGCCCGGTATCCGCACGCGCAACAGTACCTCGTGGTCTTCGCACAGCTCCTCGGCGGACTCGGCCAGGTTCCGTTCTACATCGACTTCCGGTACGCGGCCGATGGAGCGCTCGTCCACACGACGAGCGCCCAACTGCTGCACTTCTCCGCTCGGCACAGTCTGATCCAGATGGTTCACACGATTCGCGGCTGTGTGTTCCCGCAACCGGGAACCTATCTGGTAGAATTATTCTGTAACGGGCAGTGGGTGGCGGATACGACCCTGGAACTCCTGTAGGAGGAGTGTTACCGATGAACACCGAATTGACACGGCCCCCGAACCTGCCGGAAACGGAGTTCATCGGTGAGCTCCAGGAGTTCGCTTCGGAGGCACTCGCGCCGGACGACCCGCGCCTGGAACCGCGCGAGCGCATGGGGCGTCCCCCCGGCCCCCCGGCCGCCGACCCGGCGCCGGGAGGCGAACCGCAGGTCCGATGATCTCGCTGACCGCCGCCCGGCTCTCGGGGGCGGTCACTCGACCAGCCCCCGCAGTTCCTCGCGCAGGCGCTTCAGCACGCGACTCTTCGCCAGAATCACCGCGTTCAACGACAGCCCCAACTCGGCCGCGACCTCGGCCGGCGGGTGCCCGCCGATCACCTGTCGGTGGAACGCCCGCCACGTCACCGGGGCGAAGTCTCCTTCCACCGACCGCAGTGCCCGCCCCGCGACGAACTCGTCGTGCTCGCGGTCCCAGACGCGGGACAGTGCGGTGTCGTCCCCGGCGAGTTCGTCGAGATCGACGGCGGGCGCTTCGCGGCGGGTGCGGAAGAACTTGTGGGCGTGGTTCGCGACGATGCCGCGGAGCCACGCCCGGAACGCGCCCGGCCCGCGGTACTCGAACTCGGCCACCCGCCGGACGACCACCATCAGCACCTCTTGAACGAGGTCGTCGCGGTCGGCCGCGGGAACGCCGGCGCGGGCGAGCCAGTGGGCCAACAGCGGGCCGTAGGCGTCCACGAGCCGACGCCAGTCGGCGTCGGAGGGGTCGCCGGTCAGTCGGCCGAGCCAGGTGAGTGACGTTTCCACGGGGCGCCCTTCCGGGGTGGTTACGGCGACTCGGCGGGTCAATCCCGGCAGCCGTCCGCAACGGCGGCGAGGAAGAAGAACGCCACGATGTGCGACGCCAGCTCCGGGTGGAGTTTGCACAGTGCCATCTCGTTCGGCACCACGAGGGCGGACGCCAGCGCAGTATACTCCCGCAGCGCGTCCGACACGAGGAGTCCGTCCATTCCGGGCCAGCGGTACGCGGCGCCTAGCAGGTACCGGACGAGAACGTCCGACAGCAATGCCCCGCGGTCGGGCTCGGACTCCGGGGCGGGGGTGTCGCGCCCGGGGTTCGTGAATGCGGTCATCGTCCGGCCTCCCGATCGGGCGCGGGCGCGGTCGGCGCACCGGGCCAGTTCTGGTGAAAAACTGACACCTTCGGTCGAGTCACCCGGCGCGGCCGAGTTTCGTTTTCGGTCCCTACGGCTTTTCGGCCGGGGCCGGGGTCTGAGCGGGCAGCGGCCACAGTCGGAGGGTGAAGTCGCTGCCCGCCAGCCACGTCCCGCCGCTGTTTGTGTGGCCACCACCGCCGGTCAGGGCGGACCGGCCGTCGGGCGTAACAGCCACGGCCCAGAGCCAGTCCGCGTGCCCGTTGAACCGCCCGACCTCCCGCCCGGTGGCGACCGCCCACACCCGCGCCGTGCGGTCGGACGCGGCCGAGACGAGGGACCGCCCGTCGGGGGTGACGGCGACACCAAAAATCCGATCCGTGTGGCCGACGAACCGCTGGATCTCGGCCCCGCTCTCGACGTTCCACTGCCGCACCGTCCGGTCCTCGGCGCATGACACGGCCGTCTTCCCGTCGGGCATGAACGCGACGCCGGTGACGACGTGCGTGTGCCCGGTGAGGGTGCGGACCGATTTACCAGTCGCCGCGTCCCACAGCCGCAGGGTCCGGTCGGCCGAGCCGGACAGCACCCGGCGGCCGTCGGGCGAGAAGACCGCGTGTACCACCTTGTCGGTGTGGCCGTCCAAACGCCGCCACACCTTTCCCGTTTCGACGTCGCCGATGCGGGCCGAGACGTCGCCCCCTCCGTTGGCCGCGCCGGTGGCGATGACGAACCGCTTTCCGTCCGGCGCGAAGGCGACGGAGTGGCAATTCACGCCGAGTATTTCGCACCACACCAGTTTCCCCGTGTCGAGGTTCCACAGCCGAACGCCCTCCGTGCAGACGGACAAGGCCCGTCTGCCGTCTGGGGCGATGGCGACGCCCATCACCCAGCCCATCCCGGCGTCCCGGAGGCACCACCGCTCCCGCCCGGTCGCCACGTCCCACACCCGCGCCGTGTAGTCCCCGTACGGGAACCCGCTCCCGGAGACGGCGGTCCGGCCGTCACGGGACAGCGCGACCGAGTGGACCGGCCCGGTGTGCCCCTCGAACCGTTCGACCGCGCCCGGTGGCCGGTCCGCCGGAATCGGCTTCACCGGCGCGGGCGGCTCGACCGGCTGCCGGCGGGTGATGCGCGCCACCACCACGTCGCCCCGCTTCAGCGTCGCCCGGTCGATGTCCAGCACCAGTCCCGCCGCCTTGCCGTTCACCTCGAACTCGTACGCCCCGGACTTCAGAACCAACTTCTGCTTGGATTTCGGGTCGTACACTTCCACCACCTGCCCGCCCTGCTTGACCACGACTTCCACGTCGTCGTCGGTGGTTTCGATCACCAGCTCGCCGGTGTCCGTCTTGATCCGGTGCTGAACGACGGCGGCACCCGCGGCGGCACACAGCGCGAACAGCACGCCCGCGGCGACGGCGAGGCGGCGGCGGGACCGAGGCGGGGCGGGCACTTCGGCCGCCGTCTGCGGTCCCTCGTCGAGCGTCACGCAGAAGCGGTCGAGGGCGTCGGCCGCGGCTTCGGCCGTCGGGTAGCGATCGGCCGGAGCCTTCGCCGCCATCCGCGCCAGGACGCGGGCCAGCTTCACCGAGATGCCCGCGACCGGGTCGGGCGCCCGTGCCGGGTCGCGGTGGGCGTCGAGCTTCTGGAGCGTGGTGCCGCCGGGGAACGGCACGCGGCCCGCGAGCAGGTGGTACAGGGTGCAGCCGAGCGCGTACACGTCGGACCGGGCGTCGGCCGTGCGGGCGTCGGTCGCCTGCTCCGGGGCGATGTAGTCGGGCGTGCCCATCACCATGTTCTCACCGGTCAGCCCGCCGGCTCCGGCCTCCATTCCGACCAGCCCGAAGTCGAGTACCTTCACCGTCCCGTCGGCGGCGCGGATCAGGTTGGCCGGCTTCACGTCGCGGTGGATCAGCCCGGCCGCGTGGGCGTGGGCCAGCCCCCGCGCGGCGTCGCGGACCGCCCGGCACGCCTCGGCCGTCGGCAGCGGGCCGCGCTTCACCACGTCGAGCAGCACCTCGCCGGAAACGTACTCCATGACGAGGAAGTGCGACCCGCCGGCCTCGTCCGCGTCGTACGCGGTCGCGATGTTCGGGTGGTTCAACTGTGCGGCGGCCCGGACCTCGCGCCGGAACCGCTCGACGGCACCCGCCCGCGCCAGGAACTCGGGGCGGATGACCTTCAGGGCGACCGGCCGCCCCATAACCGTGTGTTCCGCCAGCCACACGACCCCCATCCCGCCGCTGCCGAGCAACCGGACGAGCCGGTAGCGGGGGTGGTGCGCGAGTTCACTGGGCACCCCGCGGAGTTCCGCCGCCAACTCGGCCCGCGCGGTGCCGTCCCAGGCCCGCGTTCGGGCGAAGTCGGTGGGCGTGGTCTCGTACGGGAGCGTCGGGGGAACGGTCCCTCCGGCGCCGGCGCGGGTGCCGGCCGCGGCGAGCAGCGAAACGAGCGTGTCCGCCGGTTGGGCCGCGGCGGCGCGGTCCTGGCACTTCGGGCACTCCGCGAGGTGCGCGCCGACTTCCGCGTCGTCCGAATCGGGGAGCTTCCCCAGAACGAATTCCGCCAGCGCGGCGTCCGTCGGGTGCGTGGTCACGGGGGTCGGCACGGCTCACCTCGCGGTCGGATTGGAGCGGCCGTGAAGCCCGGCTTTGCGGGCGACAGGTCGCGAGGACCAGTTTGCGTGATGCTACCACCCAATGCGCCGCGGCACGCGGACATGTCGCGAATCCGGTCGGCGGGGTGCGAATTGTGAAGATTCGGCGAAGACGCGCCGGTTGCGAGCGCCGCCGACCCCGCCCGCGAATTAACCTGTGAGCGAGCGACTCGCACCGGCCGGGGCGAACCCCCGGCCCGCCTGATATACGGTCCGGTTGAGTGTGTCTGTTTTCTTGTGGTGCGGGCCTCTGGCC
>JAYUBA010000895.1:0-5119 GCA_043741075.1 Frigoriglobus sp. | reverse complement strand
CCGGCTTGATGGCGGCCCTGGCGCTCCTTCCTGCGACGGCTCGCGCCGAAGACGCCAAGGAGGTGAAGCCGATCGCCACCGCCAAGAGCGACTCGCGGGACGCCCGCATCGGGCCGATCGATGTCAAGCGCGCCGGCGTCGTGATCCGCAGCGCCGAGGAGTTGGTCGCGTCGTCGAACAAGCCGAAAGCCGCGAAGGACCCGGACATCCAAAAGGAGACGGAGGCCGAACTGGTCAAGCTTCTCAAGGTCGAGAAGATCGACTGGAGCAAGCAGATGGTTCTGGCCGCGCGCGGCGAACCGGGGACCAAGGCCGATCGGGTCCGCTTCGACTCACTGACAGCCGAAGCCAAGACGCTGACGGTCGCCTGGCGGGTCAGCCCGCGCCCGCCCCACGCCGGCCCCGGAACCCCCATCGCCCTGATCCTGATCGAGCGCTTCGACGGCGACGTGAAGTTCGTTCCGTCCGAGGCGAAGTAAACGGCCGGGATTCGGCGCGGGCGTGGAACTTCTGGAGGTCGTGATCAACATGCTTCCCCATCGCTTTCTCGGCATCGTGCTGACGATCCTCGCCGTCGCGCCCGCCGGGTTCATCCCGGCGGCGCCGAAAGAGCCGGAGAAGGAGGTCACCAATTCCATCGGCATGAAACTGGTGCCGATTCCCGCCGGCACGTTCACCATGGGTTCGCCGAAGGGCGAGGAGGACCGGGGGGACGGCGAGGGGCTTCACGCCGTCGAGATCACCCGGCCGTTCCGGATGGGCCAGTACGAGGTGACCGTCGGCCAGTTCAAGGCCTTCGTCAAGGACGCGAACTACCAAACAGAGGCGGAAAAGGACGGCAAGGGCGGGCGGGCGTTCGACGGCAAGGAGTTCGTCCAGAAGCCGGAGTTCACCTGGAAGAGCCTCCACTTCGCCCAACCGGATGACGCCCCCGTCGCCGTCGTGAGCTGGGGCGCCGCCGTCGCGTTCTGCGGGTGGCTGTCGAAGAAGGAAGGCAAGACGTACCGGCTGCCGACCGAGGCCGAGTGGGAGTACGCGTGCCGGGCGGGGACGAAGTCGCGGTTCCACAGCGGCGACAAGGACGACGATCTGAAGGGGGCCGGCAACATCGCCGACGCGGCGCTCAAGGCGAAGTGGGTGGACGTGTTCTGGGCGATGGACTGGAACGACGGCTTCCCGTACACGGCCCCGGTGGGCCAGTTCAAGGCGAACGCGTTCGGCCTCCATGACATGCACGGGAACGCCTGGGAGTGGTGCTCGGACTGGTACGCCGAGGAGTACTACGGCAAGAGTCCCAAGGACGACCCGCAGGGGCCGGCGAGCGGCAAGGAGCGTGTCTCGCGCGGCGGCGCGTGGAGTACCCAGCCCAAGTTCTGCCGGTCCGCGTTTCGCGACTGGCACGAGCCCGGGTACCGCAGCGACTGCATCGGGTTCCGAGTCGTTGCCACGGAGGCCAAGTGAAGGACCGGTCGCTGCGGCCCGACCGCCCGGCCGTGGCCAGTGGCTTCGCCGCCGCCGGCCTGGGCTTGCTCGCGGGCTTCCGTGGGGCCTTGCCGGGGCCGGGGCGTGCGGCACGGCCGCGGCCGGTGCGCAACAATTATACCCCGCCGGGCGGGGGTGCGGAAGACCCGACTTCGGGCCGTATCACACACCCCGCCGCACCGGCAGTTCCGCGCATGCGGGGCGGAGGTACCGCGGGCGGCCGGTGGTGGGTCCGGCCGCCCGCGACCGCCGCGCCGGCTCGTCCGCTCACTCCGGCAAGCCGTGGCAGACGAACGCGGCCCACGCGAACGGGGCCGCTTGGTTCTCCTTCTTCAGCTTCGTCGCCGCCTCGGCGGCGCGCAACCCGGCGATCGCCTCCAGTTGCGCCTTGCGCAGCGCCTCCGCCTTCGGCATTCCGGCCAGGTAGTGCCCCAAGAAGCGCGGCAGCAGGGCCGCCGTCGGCCCGTCGTCCACCGACCACAGGGAGGTGACCACGGTGCGCGCCCCGGCTTGTTGGAACGCGCGCCGCAACCCCATCGCGCCCTCGCCGATCTGAATCTCCCCCACGCCCGTCTTACACGCGGCCAGCACCACGAGGTCGGTGCCCCACAGGTCCATCTCGCCCACCTCGCGGGCGGTCAGCAGGCCGTCCTCAGCCCGCGGGCGGAGCGCTCCTTCCAGTGGTTGCACCCGGTCAGGGCCAGGTAGCTGCGCAGCCGCGGGTCCTCGCCGAACGCCGGGCCGAGCAGCGCCGTCTCGCCCTGGGCCGGGGGGTGCGCCGCGGCGACCGGCCGCCCCTCCCTCCTCGAACGCCTTCAGCGCGTCGTCGTACTTGCCGGCGGCGTGGAGCGCCCCCCCGAGGTTGTTGACACAGGTCGCGGTGAACGCGTGGTCCGGCCCGAACGCCTTCTTGGACGCCTCGACACAGCCGCGGGCCGCCTCCAGTGCCTTGACGAACTCGGCCTGCTCCACGAGCGTCGTCGTCTGTTGCGCCAGCTCGACGACCTGCTTCTTCTCCGCCGCGCCGGGCTCATCTGACTTCAGGTACAGGGCGGTGGCCGGCTTGGAGCCGCGAACCGCCAGCCGGGTGACGTGGGCGGCCTCCCCCGCGCCCGGCAGGACGGTAAGTACGCGAGGCTCCAACGCGCTCGAGCCGGTGTAGCGGGTGACCTGCCAGTCCTTCGGCTCGGCTTTCCCCGCCGGCCACGCCTTCGCCCGCACCACCCCGTGCCGCACGTGTACCTTCAGCGTCCACGGCCCCTCCGGGTCGATGCCAGGGTCGTCCAGTGGAAGGACGTGGCAGGCAACGCTCACTCCACCAGGACCGCCTTCCCCTTGTCGAGCCGCAGGGTGGTGTTGATGAATGCGATGTCGTGCCCGCCGCGGAGGGAGAGCAGGATGCCGCGCCCCTCGCCCAGCGCCTCCGGGAACGCGACATCGACCTCCGCCTCGAACCCGAGGGGAACCTCGCGGACGAGGATCGAGTTCGCCCCCATGACGACCCCGCGCCGCTTGTCGCGGGTGACCCCGGCGACCAGTTGGTAGCCCTTCACCTCCCCGTCCTTGAAGGTGTCGGACCACGTCACCTCGTTCTCGGCCGACCGCGGGGCCGGGTCGGCGCTCACCCCGGCCAGTAGCGCCGCCAGCACGAGACCCAGGCACACGCAGCGGCTCATCGCACGCCCCACGAACGGTTCGACGGTCATCCCGCGAACGAGTGTGCCGGCGTCTTCGGGAAGTTGCGATTGTTTTCCGGCGCGGGCGTGTCACGTCGGAGGGGTGGTCGCGTATCAGAGGGCATAACGGGTCGCAGTCGCGGCCCGACCAACAACGGAGGGGACTGAGATGAAGACGTTCATGACCGCCGTGCTGTTCGCCGCTCTCGCCGCCACCGGGTTCGCCCACGGCGACGAGCCGGTCAAGACGACCGCCCCGGCCAAGCCGGCGGTTATGAAGGTGACGACCGAGGAGTTGGGGGCGATGCTGGAGAAGATGGGGTACGCCCCGCGGCCCTGCAAGGACAAGGACGGGAAGGTGACGAGTTACGCGGTGAAACTGACCCGCGATTCGACGACGATCACGGTCTACCTGGATATCGCGGGCACCGGCGGGAACATCTGGCTGTCCCTCTACGCCATTAAGTTCACCGACAAGGAGCCGGCGACGCCGGAACTGCTTCTCGCCTTCCTCGCCGCCCACGACCAACTGTGGCCCGCGTACCTGGTGTACTACCCGAAGGCGAACCTCGTGCAGTTGGCGATGTCGATGAGCACCGCCGGCTTCGGCCCGGCCACCTTGCGGACCAACCTGGAGAGCATGGCGGACAAGTACCTGATTGTCGCCGTGGCGTACAAGAAGGCGAGGGACGCCGAGAAGGCCCAGGGCGGGACGAGCGGGACTAACCCGCTGCCGAACTGACTGTCACGTCCGGCCGGCACAACCGTAACACTCCACGACGCCAGGCCGCTCGGCCTGGCGTTTCTCTTCGCCCCAGCCGCATCCACAACCCGAACACGAGGACTCAGTCTCGTCCGCTTGCGAGCGGTGCGCGGCCCCGCTCTGGGCGCCCCCGACGGCGACCGCGACGAAGGCGGAGGAGAACGCCGACCCGAAGGAAGCCGAACGGATCGAGAAGCGGAAGCAGCACAAGGCCGCAGCGGAGAAGGTGTTCGCCCACCTCCTCACCCACTCGAAGCCGGTCAAGGGGATGACCTGGCCGCCCGCGTTCAAGGTCGTCCCGAAGGCGCATGGGCAGGTGTACAACGCGTTCGCCGAGTGCGTCTGGGAGAATGGGAAGCACGTCCTGAAGGACGGGAAGTACCAGCCGGTGGTCACGATCACCTACGGATACCTGGAACTGCTGGGCGGCGACGAGAACGGGATTGCGCTCATCCTGGGCCACGAACTGGGCCACCACGCCCTCGGCCACACCACCGTCGAGGTGGTCGAGAAGCCGACCCCACTGAAGGCGATCGAGAGCCACCGCGTCGAGGCCGACGCGGATCGGTTCGGGGCCAAGCTGGCGCTGATCGCGGGGTACTCGGTCCGCCGCGCGGTGAAGGCCAAGTGGCAGGGGCTGGAGCGGCTCGGCGGCAACGCGCCGGCGGCCGGGGCCACCTGCGTGAGCCACCCCGGCAACTCCGACCGGGCGGCGCGGGTGCTCGCCGCGCTCGACGACCCGGCGGCCGGACGGTGGCGGACGATGGCCGCGTTCGAGAACGGCGCGGCGTTCCTCGCGGTCGATGACTACGAGGCGGCCGAGGCGGCCTTCGCGGCGGTCGCGGCCGAGTTCCCGAACTGCTACGAGGCGTGGGCCAACCTGGGCGTCGCCCGCCTGATGCGGTACTGCGACGGGCTGTCCGCCGAGACTATCAAGCGGCTGGGGCTGGGGCAGTTCGTCGGCTCGGCCCACTTCCCCACCGCGCCGTCGCTGCTCCGCGGCGCCCAGAGCGACTTGTGGATTGCGTCCTCGATGAAGACGGGGGCAGCGGCGAGTTGGTCGCTCCGCGGCGCCCAGAACGACTTGTGGATCGCCGCCGTCGCCGACCTGAAGCGGGCCGACAAGTTGAAGCCGGGTTCGCCCGTCGTCCTCGCCAACCTCGGCCTGGCCCACCTCGTCCACCCGGCCGGGAAGGAG
>JAYUBA010000894.1:0-5122 GCA_043741075.1 Frigoriglobus sp. | reverse complement strand
CCGCGTCCTCTGCGGGCCATTCTTCCTCTTCGCTATGGCAGCACGTCCACCACCGCGACCGTTCCCACCTGCGTGCCGGCCACGACGAGGGGAACTTGGTCGTTGGGGGAATAGATCGTTCGCGTGCGGTAGTGTGGCGCGCCGCCGGCGGGCGAAACCGGGTCGGTGTACACCTCTATTAGGCGATCCACCACGTTGATGACCCAATACACCGCGATGCCGACCGCGGCGTACATACGCCCCTTGTCGATCCGGTCGTATGCCAGGGTCGTGTCCGAGACCTCCATCAGGAGGAACGTGTCGGCCGGGGTGGGGTTCTTACCGCCCCGCGACCGCGCCGGCGTGCAGACCGCGAAATCCGGCTCCGGTTCACTGTCGGGCAAGACGAGCGCGCACTGGCAGCGCAAGCACACGGCCGCCGGGAGGGCGCGGACCAGCACCGGCGTGAGCAGTTCGATCACCGTCTCGTGTTCGTCGCCCTTGCTCATCTTCGACCGGATGACCCCCTCGATGAGTTCCACGTCGTCGTACTCGTTCAGAATCCCTTCGGCGATCATCTGGTGGTAGCGCTCGACCGTGAACCGGAACACGTCGGGCTTCTGCGCGTGCGCCGCCGGTGTGGTGGCCGACATACCCGTATCCTCTCGACTTGGAGTGGCGTTCCCAAATACTTTACGCCGTGCTGCACGAAATCCGCCACAGATAACGCAGAGGGGCGCAGATCAGACAAGACAGAAGATTGTTTTAACACTGCCTTCCGTCTTAATCGGCGTTCGTCGGCGTTCATCTGTGGCTCTTCATCTTCGCTTCGTCACCCCGCACCGATGATCTTGCGGAACTCGTCCTCGTCGATGATCTTCACGCCGAGTTCCTTCGCCTTCGCCAGCTTGCTGCCGGGGCTGTCGCCGACCAGCACGAAGTCGGTCTTCTTCGACACGCTCCCGCTCGCCTTCGCGCCCGCGTCCTTGATCGCCTGCTCGATGCCGATGCGGTCGTAGTTCACCAGCGTGCCGGTCACCACGACCGTCTTGCCCGCGAGCGGCAGCCCGCCGGCCGGGGTCGCCTTCTTGTCGTGCGTCGTCTTGATGCCGAGTTCCTTCAGTTCCGCGACCACCTTCTTCCCGGCTTCGCTGTCGAAGTACTCGCGGACGAACTGCGCCCGCTTGGGGCCGAAGCCCTTCACCTTCGCCAACTCTTCCGGCTTCGCGATGACGATCAGGTCGATGCCGGGGAACTCCTCGACCAGCACTTCCGCCATCGCCTCGCCGACCATGTAGATGGTGAGCGCCGGGAGCAGCCGGGCCAGCCCGCGGCCCTTGCTCGCGGCGATCCCGTCGAGCAGGTTCTGCGCCTTCAGGTCGCCGAACTTCTCCAGCGTGAGCAGTTGCTTCTTGGTCAACCGGTAGATGTCTGTGACCGACTTCACCAGTTCGGAATCGACGAGTTGGATGGACACCTCGCGTCCCAACCCCTCAATGTCCATGCGGGTGCGGCGGGCGAACCCTTCGAGCCGCTTCGCGAGCTGCGCCGGGCACACGCCGGTGTTCGCGCAGATGAAGTTGTAACTGGTGCCGCTCTCCTCCTTCTCCACCGGCCCGCCGCACTTCGGGCACTTGTCCGGCCACACGATCACCTTCTCGGTGCCTTTGCGGTCGGCCTTAATCACATCGACCACTTGCGGGATGATCTCGCCCTTCTTCTCGATCACGACCGTGTCGCCGATGCGCACGTCCATCTCGGCCACCCACGACGCGTTGTGCATGCTCGCGTGGGTGATGGTGGACCCGGACAGATCGACCGGCGGGTCGAAGGTGGCGACCGGCGTGAGTTCGCCGAACTTGCCGATGTGGAACACCACCGCGCCGAGCTTGGTGACGCCCTGTTCCGCGTCGTACTTGTACGCCTTCGCCCACCGCGGCACCTTCGCGGTGAAGCCGAGTTTCTCGCGCTGCGAAAAGTCGTTCACCTTGATGACCATGCCGTCCGTCTCGTAGTCGAGCGTCTTCCGCTTGTCCTTCCACTCGTGGCAGTACGCGATCACCTCGTCGATGGTGCCACACACCTTCGTGTGTGGGTTCACCGGGAAGTCGAACCCCTTAAGGGCTTCCATCAGCGCCGTTTGCGACGTGATGGTGATGCCGTCGGTCGCCCCGGTGCCGTAGGCGAAGAAGGTCATCTTCCGCTTCGCGCACTCCTTCGGGTCGAGCAGCTTGAGCGTGCCGGCGGTGAGGTTCCGCGGGTTCTTGTGCGGCTCGGCGCGCTTCTTCGCCTCCTCCTTGTTGATGCGGGCGAACTCCGTCTTCGTCATGTACACTTCGCCGCGGGCCTCGAACACCTTCGGCGGGTTCTTCCCCGCGAGCTTCAGCGGGATCGCGGAGATGGTCTTGAGGTTGTGCGTGACGTTGTCGCCCACGCCGCCGCTGCCGCGGGTGGCGCTGTACGCGAGCTTCCCGTCCGCGTAGGTGATCGACATGGACACGCCGTCGATCTTCAGTTCGACGACGTATTCGACGGCCGCCTTCGCGCCGAGAACCTTCCGCACGTCCGCGTCGAACTTCTGCAAGTCGTTCTCGTCGTAGCTGTTCTCGATGGACAGCATCGGCACCTTGTGGGTGACCTTCTCGAAGCCGGGGATGGGCGCGCCGCCGACGCGCTGTGTCGGGCTGTCGGACGTGACCAGTTCCGGGTGCTTCTTCTCGATGTCGGTGAGTTCTTGCAGAAGGCGGTCGAACTCGCGGTCGGAGATGACCGGTGCCGCTTCCACGTAATAAAGGTGGTTGTGGCGGTCGAGTTGCGTGCGGAGGTCGGCGGCGCGGTTGGCCGGGGAAGCAGCGGGTGCGGATGCTTTTGCCACGGGCGTAACCTCGCGGTTGTGGAGAGTGAACGGTGGTGGGAGGGATTGTGCCGTGAAACGGCCGCGATAGCAATGTTGGTAGCAAAGAGACCCCTCCCCAACCCCTCCCCTGAAGGGAGAGGGGCTAAGACGACCGGCAGTCCGGCTCCCCCTCCCTGAAGGGAGGGGGTTGGGGGGTGGGTTTGTCTGCCGCCCATATCATTCCCTCATGGCGACCGTGTATCTCGACTGGCACGCGTACCCGCCGCCAGCGTTCGCCGGCGGGGCGGTGACCGTCGGCAACTTCGACGGGGTTCACCACGGGCACCAGGCGCTCGTCGCGACGGCGCGCCAGCAGGCCGACGCCGTGCGCGGACCGGTGGTCGCCGTGACGTTCGACCCGCCGCCGCATCAGGTGTTGCATCCGGGTTCGGAGCGCCCGCCGCTCACCACGATCCCGCAGCGGGCGGAGTTGCTGCACGCGATCGGCGCGGACCACGTCGTCGTGCTGAACACCGGCCCGGCGCTGCTGGCGCTCAGCCCGGAAGCGTTCTTCGAGGACGTGATCGCCCGGCAACTCGGCGCGAAGGCGGTCGTCGAAGGGTACAACTTCCGCTTCGGGCGCGGGCGGGCCGGTACGAACGACACGCTCCGCACGCTCTGCGACGCGGCGGGCCTCGCGTTCGCGGAGGTGCCGCCGTTCGCGCAGGGCGACGAACCGGTGTCGAGCAGTCGCGTGCGGGCCGCGCTCGTGAGCGGCGATGTGACGCAAGCCGCGGAGTTACTGAACCGCCGCTACCGCATCGCGGGGACGGTCGTCACCGGGGCGAAGCGGGGCCGCACCATCGGCTTCCCCACCGCGAACCTCGGCGACGTGCCCACCGTGCTGCCGGGCAACGGGGTGTACGCGGTGCGCGCAATGGTCGATGGCCGCGACTGGCCCGCCGCCGCGAACGTCGGCCCGAACCCGACCTTCGGCGAGGACGCGCGGAAGATCGAGGTTCACCTGATCGGCTTCACCGGCGACGTGTACGGCAAGGTGATGAGCGTAGAATTCGTCTCCCGGCTGCGCGACACGCGCCCCTTTAATGGGGTGAACGAGTTGGTCGCGCAGTTGAAGGTGGACATCGAACAGGCTCAACGATTCCTCGTTTAGCCGCGACCCGAAGGGGAGCGTGATGAGCCTCAAGGAGCGCGTCGAGTACGCGCTGAAGCACGAGATCGCCCCGGCGCTGCTCCTCGACGGGGCCGGCATCGAGGTGTTGGACGTGGCCGACGGCATCGCGTCGGTGCGGCTGACCGGCGTGTGCGCCGGCTGCCCGGCCACCATCATGACCATCCTCACGTCGCTCGAAGACGAGCTTCGCAAGAAGGTGCCGGAGGTGGAGATTCTGGAAGCAGTCCCCTAACCCTCGCGTAGCCGCGACGCGCAGCGGAGCGAGAGAGCCTCACCATGTTCCTCGGCTACAACACCAACGGCTTCGCCCACCACCGGCTCGAAGACGCCATCGACATCATGGCGGAGCTGGGCTACCGCGGCGTGGCACTCACGCTTGACGTTCACCACCTCGACCCGTTCGACCAATCGAATCCACGAGAACTGGCGTATTTGCGCGAACGACTCGATCAGCACGGCTTACGGTGTGTGATTGAAACCGGGGCGCGGTTCCTGATCGACGCGCGCCGGAAGCACCAACCGACCCTACTGACGACCAACGCGAACGAGCGCCTGCCCCGCCACGTCTTCATGCTTCACGCCATCGACACCGCCGCCAAACTGAAAGCCGATTGTGTCAGCTTTTGGTCTGGAACTCCTGACAGTGACGAAACGGATGCGGACCTTTTCAACAGGTTAGTGCCGCAATGCCGCTGGCTCGCGGACTACGCCGCGGAACGGAACGTCCGGCTCGCGTTCGAGCCGGAACCGGGCATGTTCATCGACACGATGGACAAGTTCGCCGAACTGCACGCCCGCGTCAACCACCCCGCGTTCGGGCTGACGGTCGATGTCGGCCACCTGGTGTGCAACCGCGAACGGCCCGTTAGCAAGTTCCTCGCGGAGTGGAAGCACGTCCTGTGGAACGTCCACATCGAGGACATGCGGGCCGGCGTTCACGACCACCTGATGTTCGGCGAAGGGGACGTGGACTTCGCCGACGTGTTCGCCGGCCTGCGCGCCGCGAACTACACCGGCGGCGTGTACGTCGAGTTGAGCCGCCACAGTTACGACGCGGTAAACACCGCCCGCAAGGCGAAGGCGTTTCTGAATCGCTACTTGAGTTAGGCCGC
>JAYUBA010000893.1:0-5131 GCA_043741075.1 Frigoriglobus sp. | reverse complement strand
TCTTAATGGTTGAATCGGAACTCGCTGCTGTTGAGCAGCACCCAGATGGCGTCTTCGACGGCCGCGTCCGGCTTCGCTTCTCGCTTGATGAAGCTCACGAACGCGTCCCGTTCCTTCGGCTTCGGCGGGCGGTTCAGCACGCTCAGGTACATCCGCTCGACGCGCTTCTCCCACGGCTCCGACGACGTGAGAATCTGATCCGCGAGGTTCCCCTTCTTGCGCCGGATGAAGGCCCGCACCTGATCCGAGTTGTTCAGGAACAGGTGTTCGCTCAAGCTGCCCTGGAACGTGCCGAGGCCGTTGGTCGGCTCGCCGAACGCGCGGAGGAAGTACTCCCAGTTCGCGTTCGGCTCTTTCGGGTTCACCTCGAAACTCGTGACGGTGCGCATCGCGGCGACGATCTCTTCCGCCGTCAGGGGCCGCACGCGGGCGCGCTCGAACCACTGCGGCAGCGCGGCCTTCCCCGGTCCGGTGCCGCCGAGTTGGTACGCGTCGCCGTTCACGATCTCGCGAATCAACCACTTCAGGTCGTACTTGTGCGCGACGAAGCCCGCGGCGAGCGCCTTCAGCAGCGCCGGGTGCGACGGCTCGTTCTCCTTGTGGAAGTCGTCGATCGGGTGAACGATCCCGCGGCCCATGAACTGCGCCCACACGCGGTTCACGGCGGCGCTCGCGAAGTACGGGTTCTCCGGCGCGGTGACCCACGCGGCGATCTTCTCCTTGCGCGAGAACCCCGGCTTCGGCATCTTCTCGCCGGCCTTCGTGGCCGGCGGTTCCTTGTAGTCCTTCGGGAGCGGCGGTTCGGTCAGCACGTCGCCGCCGAGGAACTTCGGCTTGATCGGCTCGCCCTTCTTACCGGGCACCGCGTCCTTCGCGGAGCCGCTGAACAGCACCTCGCCGCTGCCCTTCTCGCCGACGCTCAGGACGCGGGCGTTCCCGCTGCCGGCCTCCTGCACGACCAGCCTGACGAAGAACCCGGACACGCCGTAAAAGTCCTTCTGCGTCCACGCGTCGAACGGGTGGTCGTGGCACTTCGCGCACTGGAGTTGCGTACCGAGGAACAGGCGCGAGACCGCGATCGTGGCCTCGTCCGGTGCGTTGCGGAACTGCACCAGGAACATCTCGCTGCCGGGTTGCTCCGCGAGCAGCAGTTCCTTCACCAACTTGTCGTGCGGAACGCCGTCGGCGAGTTGCTTCGCGATCCACGCCTTGAACGCGGGGCGCACGCGGGTGTCGGAAACGTTGCCCGGATTGCGGCCGAAGAGAGCGAGATCCCAGACGTTCGCCTGCGCCGGCGCGAATCGCGGGTCGGCGAGCAGCGCGTCGATGAGCCTCGCGCGCTTCTTGGTGTCGGCGTCCGCGAGGAACTTCGTCGTCTCGTCGTAGGTGGGCGGGGTGCCGACGAGGTCGATATAAACGCGGCGCAGGAACTCGGCGTCGGCGGACTTCGGCGCGGGCGCGACCTTCTGTTCCTTCCACGCGGCGGCGAGTTCGCGGTCGATGGTCGCGCGGAGCGGTTCATCCGCGCGAGCGAGAGTCGGAACGAGAACGAGAGCGGCGAGCAGCCGGCGTGAGCGGGACATTCGCGGGAACCCCATTGAGGGGGACGGCCGACGGCGGGAAGTTGCCGGCCGGGTAGGTGAAATGAAGATACACCGAAGGGAAAGTGAATGCCAGCGGGGAAATGAGCGAAACCAGCGCGGGTGCATTCTGGCCCTCTCCCCTTGCGGGAGAGGGTGGCGAGTCTTCGAGCCGGGTGAGGGGTAAACTTCCGCGCATCAAGATAGCTTCACGTTCTTGGAATCGCTCAGCACCCCCTCACCCGGCGGCGAGGCGCCGCCACCCTCTCCCGCAAGGGGAGAGGTCCAAAAGACACACACACCTGCTCGTTGGCACTCGCGGTTCCCCAACGCCCGCCCGCGTCACGGCTTCTTCAGCTTCGCCCGCAGTTCGTCGATGGTCCCGGTCGCCGGGGCGGGCGGCAGGTCCCACACCATCACATGCCCGGTGCCGGTGCCGGTCGCGGCGTGGTCCCCGCTCGGCGAAAGCGCCACATGCGTGACCGGGCCGGTGTGGCGCAGCGGCGCGCCCAGCGGCAGGCCCGTGGCCGCGTCCCAGAACCGGGCGGTGCCGTCGCGGCTGCCGGTCAGGAGCACCGCGCCGCCGGGGCCGACGCCCACCCCCGTGACCGCCCGCGCGTGCGGCATCGGCCGGGCCGCGGTCGCCGCGCCGGTGGCCGCGTCCAGCAGTTCGGCCACGTTGTCCCGGCGCGCGACGAGCACCTTCGTCCCGTCCGGCGTGTACCGGGCGTCGAGCAGTTCGTCGCGGGTCCGCCACTCGCGGAGCGGTTCGAGCGTGTCGCCCTTCAGGAACACCACCCGGTCGGCGAACGACACCAGCACCTCCGCGCCGTCCGGGCGCAGGGCCATCGCGCTCATCGCCACCCCGGCGCGGATGTCCTCCGCCGGCTTGGTCACCGCGAGTTGCTTGAACGTGACCGGGTCGAACCGGGCGACGAGAGACTGGCCTAACACGTACACCCCGCCGGCGCCGCGGGCGCACTCGACGCGGAAGACGCGGCCCATCAGGAACGACTCGCGCACCGGGTTCGCCTTCTGGCCGCCGGGCGCCGCGAGCCACTCGATCCCGTCGCGGGTGCCGAGCAGGAACCGCGGCCGGGCCGGGTCCGGGTCGTAGCGCAGGGTCAGCGGGCCGCGCCCGAACCGGGGCGCGTGCTGGTGCCGCGCGCCGGTGAGCGGGTCGAACAGTTCGAGCGTGCCGGCGTCATCGACCACCGCGAGCCGGTCCCCGGTCGGGGAGAAGTCGAGGCCGCGGATGCGGTGCCCGCGGCCGGCGGAGATCAGGTCGCCGGGCGGGTCCGGGAGGCCGGACAGGTACACCGAGGTGCCGTCGGGAACGGCGAACTCGTCCGAGTTCGGGCGGAACCGCGGGCGGGTCACCTCGCCGGAGAGGCGCATCGGGATGCCGACCGGTTGGCCCGTGTCGCGGTGCCAGAAGCGGACGTTCCCGTCCCCGTCGGTGGCGACCAGGAACGGCCGCTTCGGGGCGAACGCGACGCCGTTGCCGTACGCCCCGGCGAGGCCCAGTTCCAGCGCCACCTTGCCGGTGGTCAGGTCGATCACCCACACCGTGCCGTCGGTCCCGGTGGCGGCGAGGCGGGTGCCGTCGGCCGCCAGGGCGATGTCGGTCATCCACCCGCGGAGGGCCCACGCCCGCACCTCGGTCATCTTCTCCGCGTCCCACTCGCGCACCCGCGCGCCGCGGTCGCCGGTGAACACCCGCTTGCCGTCGGGCGCGACCGCGATGATCTGGACCAGGTCGTCGCGGAACGGCGCGGCGGGCGCCAGTGCCGTCGCCGTCGGTGCCGGCTTGGGGGCCAGGTCCCAGCGATTCAGGCCGTGCTTGCCGTCGTTCGACCACAGCACGGTGTTCGACCCGAACCCGACCGACCACGCGTTCCCGTCGGCCGCCCGGAACGACACCTTCGGCACCGGGGCGTCGGTGTCCCAGACGGTGACGATGCCGTCCGACGCGCCGGCGGCGATGGTCCGGCCGTCCGGGCTGACCGCCACGGTCCAGTAGGTGAACGCCGGGCCGCCGCCGAGCGAGACGAGGTCGGTCCGCCGGGACGGCTTGTACGCCGTCCGCCGCCCGGTGGCCGTGTCCCACACGTACAGTTCGGCGTTGCGGCCGGCGGTGACGAGGCGCCCGTCAGGGAGGAACGCGGCCTGGCGCGGCTGCTCGGTGTGCGCGAAGGCGCGCGGGACCGGCGGCAGGTCGCGGGGCCACGCGGCCAGGTTGACGCGGGCGACGCGGGCGAGGTCCGCCTGCCCGGTCTGCTCGGCGAGTTCGGCGGCGCGCAGGAACAGCGCCAGCCCGTCCGCGACGCGCCCCTCCTCGCACGACCGGACGGCGCGGTCGAACTCCAGCAGCGCCTTCTGCCGCTGCGTCTCGCGGAGGGCCTCGGCGGCCTTCCGCGCCTCGTCGCGTGCGGTCGCCTCGGCCGACTCGGACCGGCGCTTGGCGAGCCGCTCGTCGTCCGCCTTCCCCTCGGCCTTGACCCAGAGGCTCGCGACCGTGACGAACGCGGCGACGAGCACGACCGCGAGCGCCGCGACCAGCCCGGCGACGGCCGGGTTCCGCTTCGCCCATAGCCCCAGCCGCTCCGTGTGGGTCACCGGGCGCGCGCGGGTGGGGCGGTCGTCGAGGAACCGCCGCAGGTCGTCGGCGAGCGATTCGGCGCTCGCGTACCGGCGCCCCGGCTCCTTCGCCAGGCACTTCATCGTGACCGCGGCCAGGTCGCGGGGCGCGTCCGGGCGGAGCGACCGCACGTCCGGCGGTGCCTCGTTGATCACCTTCAGCAGGACGCTCATCGGCTCCGTGCCGGTGAACGGGGGCCGCCCGGCGAGGCACTCGAACAGGATCGCGCCGAGCGCGTACACGTCGGCCGCGGGGCCGATGTCCCGGGCCCCGGCGGCCTGCTCCGGGGCCATGTACTGCGGCGTGCCCACCACCTGCCCGCTCTGCGTCAGGTCCGCGCCCGCGTCGCGGGTGAACTTCGCCAGCCCGAAGTCCATCACCTTCGGAAGAAATGCTGAGTGCTGAGTGCTGAGTGCTGAATCCGAGCCGGACTTGGCTTTCGTCTTTGATTCATCATTTATCCTTGATCCTTCATCCTTTCCGAAGAGGATGTTTCCCGGCTTCAGGTCGCGGTGGATGACGCCCCGGAGATGCGCGGCGTGGACCGCGCGGGCCAGCCCTTCGACCAGTTCGGCGGCGCCCCGCGGCGACGGCCACCGCGGGCCGGTGCCGGAGCCCGCGTTGTGCTCCCGGAGCCTGCGGCTGAGCGACCCGCCCTCGAGCAGTTCCATCGCCAGGTACGGGATCGGCACCCCGCTCGGCCCCTGGTAGGTGTCCACCTCGAACACCTGCACCACCTGCGGGTGCTGGATGCGGGCGAGCACCTCGGCCTCGATCATGAACCGCTGCACGACGCGCGGGTCGGCGGCCGTGCCCGCGAGGATCATCTTGAGCGCGACGAGCCGGTTCAGGCGCCGGTGCCGGGCCCGGTACACCACGCCCATCCCGCCGCGGCCGAGTTCGCCGAGGA
>JAYUBA010000892.1:0-5132 GCA_043741075.1 Frigoriglobus sp. | reverse complement strand
GGCGCGAGCCTGCGCGCCGTCGCGGTCGGCGAACCGTGCCCGGTGCTGTTCCGCGACCTCGGCCCGGCGGCGCTCGCGATGTTCCTTCGCGGCACGCTGCCGCGGCTGGCCGGACCGCTGTCGCCGATCGTCTACATGCGCACGGCGGGGTACGCCGAACCGTACACCGATTACGAGCGCACCGGGCGGCTGGTGATCCTGCGCCCGCTCGCGCTCGGGCCGTGGCATTCCGGCGTGCCGCACATCTACGTTTCGCGCGCGCGGTCGGGCGTGGACTGCGGCACCGTCGGCTTCGTACCCGGCGACGTTCCCTTGAGCGAAGCCGCGCGGCTGGTGGGCGGCGCGGCCGACACGCGCGAACTTCGCGACGCGCTCGGCGGTCGTGTGTACGACGACGCGGTGGCGGAATCGCTTCACCAACTCGACCGCCTGGGCGAAGAGTTGGCCCGCACCGAAGCGTTCGCCGACCCGCTGCGAAAGCTCCTCCACTCCGCGAGCCGCGACAGTCGCGAGCGCGCGAAAGCAGAGATGGCTCGCGTCGGGTTGACGGAATCGGACGTGTGCTCCGCGTGGCACCACCTCCCGCGCGACCGCCGCGCGTGGATCGAAGAGGCGCTGAAGCGAATCACGCTGGTGACAACATGATGTCGCTGCTCCAACTCGAACCGCCGACGAACGCCGCGTGGGGCGCGTGCCGGTTCCTCACGTGCAGTGTGCTGCCGGTGCGCGTCGCGTGCAATCTCCGTTGCCCGTTCTGCTTCTCCAAATCGTCCGTCAGCGCGCTGAGGCACGAGCGCGCCGACTGGCGGGCGATCGACGTGGCGCGGTACTACGCGTTCGCGAAGGAGCGCGGCGCGACGCGGCTCGTCGTCACCGGCGGCGGCGAACCGCTCCTGCGCCCGGACGACGTGACGTACCTCGTCGGACTCGGCCGCCGGTACTTCGATGAAGTCGCGTGCTTCACCAACGGCACGTTCCTCACGCCGCAGCTTGGCAGGCAACTCCGCGACGCCGGGCTGTCGTACTTCTGCTACTCGCGGCACGCGGCCGGCGACGACGCGAACCGCGCGCTCATGGGCGACGGCGCGCCGCACATCGCGGATTTCATCGACGCGGCCGGTGGGTTGAAGGTGCGGGCGACGTGCGTCATGGCCCGCGGGTCGGTCGAAGACGCCGCGGGCGTGTGGGCGTACATCGACGCGCTGAAGCCGTTCGGCATCCGCGAGTTCACATTCAAGCACACGTATGTTGCCTACGAAGGTTCGCTGTTCCAGAACTCGGAACAGAACGAGTGGGCACGCGAACACCAGGTCGAGTTCGACCCGTTCGGGGACGAAGGCGAGACGGTCGCGGCGCTCCCGTGGGGGCCGCGCGTCCGCCGCATCCGAGGAGTGCAGGCATGTTACTACCACGAACCGACGCCGCAGTGGGAGCGCGAACACCGGACGTGCCGGTCGAGCAACCTGCTGTCGGACGGCTCGGTGTTCGCCTCGCTGGAGGACACGTCGAGCCTGCTGTTCCGGCTGCCGCGCTCCTGACGGCGGTCGGCGGCGACGTGGAGACGTTCCGCCCGCTGCTGCCGATGGGCTACGCGGCCGGGGCCGACGCCTACCGCGCCGCGGTCGCGTCGCTCACCGCGCGCGACCTGAGCACCCACTACACCGCCGGCCTCGGCTGGTTCCGCGGCGAGTTCGTGCCGCAGTTGAAGCAGACGCTCCGCGACCTGAGCGGCGGCGCGTGGGACTTGACCGACTTCGACGCGTACGCCGCCGGCAGTGACGTGGACTTCATGTCGCACCTGATTGAAGCGGTCGCGGCGCGCGAAGACGTGTGCCTCTATCCGGGCGACTGGTTCGGCTTCCTCGTCGGATCGACTCATCAAGAGCGCATCCGCTGGGACGCGGACAGCCGCGGCCGGCTGGCGTGCCTGTGCGTGCCGTCGGTGCGCAACGGGCACGTCACCGGCGAGATGCTCGGCTTCCTTTCCGACGCGAGCGCGTGCCTGTTGAACCTCAACCTCTTCCCCACGCTCGAACCCGCTGAACGCCGCGCGGTCGCCGAGGCGCTCGCGCCGGTGCTGGGCAAGTCGGTACTGTCGATCAGCTTCAGCCGCGGGTTCGGGCTGACCGCGTCGCAGCTCGGCGTGGCGCTCGTGCCCCGCGGCCACCCGTACCGCGCGCGGTACGCGAAGCAGTGGGAATGGCACACGTACTTCTTCAACGGCCTCGCGGCGCGGGCGTTCCTGTCGCTCGACCTGGACCGCGTCGCGCGGGTCGATGCCGAGCGCCGCGCGTGGGTGTGTGACTGGCTCCGCGCGAAGGCTCTGCCCGCGGTGGAAACCGGCAGCTACTACGTGAAGGCGTTCCGGCCCGAAGGCGAACTACCGGACGCGCTGCGCCCGCTCGCGCGCGACGGCCTCGTGCGCCTGTGCTTCAAGCCGCCGCAGGTGTGATGCGACGGTTTGCTCGGCGCACCCTGCCGGGTACAATCTCGTTCATCCCGACCTCTCTAAATGTACTTGGAGCTGATTGCGATGGACGCTGCCGACCTATCGCAAGAGTTGTCTCTTGAAGTGGTCTACCGCGATGAGGATCTCATCGAGCTAGAAGCCGTCATTGCAACCGGCGATTGGCACGGCCGCGTGAGAGCTTACACCGTTCCACAGGACGTTGCCGCGTTCGCGGCGGCTCTCCAAGATTTCACTAATGGAACCGCTGCCGCGGCGGAGTTCACCACAGGCGCGGACAACGGCATCGGGCTAATAGCCCTCCGCTTCTATCGCATTGACCGAGCCGGACACATCGCCGGGTACGCGTCGTTGGCTTCGGGCGCCGTTCCCACCAACCACCGACCGGAACAAGTCGCACGCATCGCGGTCGAATTCAGGACCGAGACTTGGGCACTCACTCAATTCGTGGCACAGTTGGACGAATTAGCCGAGACACAAGCAGGCCGAGCGACCTTGTCGATCACACCGCAACCCTGACCTCACGCCATTTCTGCACTGGGAACATCGATCATGCCCTCTCTCCTCCCCTCTCGCCGGCACTTCTTCCGCGCCGCCGGCCTGTCTCCCCTCGCGTTCGGCCTCGACACCCTCCGCGCACAGGAGAAGTTGCCGCCCGCACTCGCGCCTCTGAACCGGTTCCCGCGGACGGTGCCCGAGTGGTACGTTGAGCGGGTGCGGGCCGCGGAAAAGGTCGGCACCGACCTTCAGGCGAAGCTCAAGACGAAGGCCGACGCCGAAGGGTACGTCCGCGGCGCGCGCGAGAAGATCGCGACGTGCTTCGGGCCGTTTCCCGAGAAGACGCCACTGAACGCGAAGGTGACCGGCACGCTCGTCCGCGACGCGTACACCATCGAAAAGGTGATCTTCGAGAGCCGGCCGGGGTTCTTCGTTACCGCGAACCTGTACCTCCCCAAAGGCGCGAAGGGACCGCGGCCGGGCGTCGTCGGGTCGTGCGGGCACTCGCACAACGGCAAGGCCGAACCCGCGTATCAGTCGTTCGCGCAGGGCCTCGCGCGGATGGGCTACGTCGTCCTCATCTTCGACCCCATCGGTCAGGGCGAGCGACTACAGTACGCACACGTCGAGAAGCCAGAGCGGCCGGGCGTCGGGGTCGGCGAACACCTGCTCGCGGGGAACCAGCAGTTCCTCGTCGGCGAGTTCTTCGGGAGCTGGCGCGCCTGGGACGGCATCCGCGCGCTTGACTACCTGCTCTCGCGGCCGGAGGTCGATCCGAAGCACGTCGGCGTCACCGGCAACTCCGGCGGCGGCACCATGACGACGTGGCTGTGCGGCCTCGACCCGCGGTGGACGATGGCCGCGCCGGCGTGCTTCGTCACCACGTTCCGCCGCAACCTGGAGAACGAGTTGCCCGCGGACACGGAGCAGTGCCCGCCGCACGCGCTCGCCCTGGGCCTCGACCATTCGGACTTCCTCGCGGCGATGGCCCCCAAACCCGTCATCATTCTCGCCAAGGAGAAGGACTATTTCGATGTCCGTGGCGCGGAGGACGCCTACCGCCGGCTGAAGCGCATCTACGGGTTGCTCGGCGCGGAAGAGAACGTGAAGTTGCACACCGGCCCGACCGGCCACGGGTACACGGTCGAGAACCGCGAGGCGATGTACCAGTGGTTCAACACGGCGACCGGCGTTTCCGACGCGAAGACCGAGCCGAAGCTCACCATCGAGAAGGACGAAGACCTGTGGGCCGCGTCGAAGGGGCAGGTGAGCGAGCTGAAGTCACGCACCGTGTTCTCGTTCACCGCGGAGAAGGCGCGGCGGCTGGGGCAGGCGCGGCTCATGCGGGCCGACCGAGTACCGGAACCGCCCGCCCTCACGAAGCGGGTACGCGACTTGCTCCGACTGCCCGATTCCGCCGGGTCACCGGAGTACCGCATACTTCGGCCGACCGCCGACCGCAAGTACCCGAAGCCGCACGCCACCGCTTACGTCATCGAAACCGAGGCGCCCGCGGTCGCGGTGGTGTACCGGCTCAGCGACCAACCGCACTTTTCGCGCCCGCCGAAGGACGAAGGCGGCGCGATTCTGTACGTGTCGCATCACTCCGCGGACGCGGAACTGCGCGACGAACCGCTCGTCGCGGAGCTTGTGAAGGCGGAGCCGAAGACCGCGTTCTACGCGTGCGACGTGCGCGGCGTGGGCGAGTCGCGGCCGGACACCTGCGGCGGCACCAACCAATTCCTCACGCCCTACGGCAACGATTACTTCTACGCGATTCACGGCCTCATGCTCGACCGCCCGTATGTCGGGCAGAAGACGTTCGACGTGCTGCGCGTCCTCGACTGGCTAAAGGACATCGGCCACAAGGAAGTGCATCTGGTGGCGAAGGGCTGGGGCACGCTCCCCGCGACCTTCGCGGCCGTGCTGTCGGACCTCGTCACGCGCGTCACCCTGAAGAACGCGCTGACAAGTTACGCGGACGTGGCACGGGCGGAAACCTACGCGTGGCCGCTGTCGTCGTTCGTGCCGGGCGTGCTGAAGGCGTTCGACCTGGACGACTGCTACAAGGCGCTCGGAGCGAAGAAGCTGAAGCAGATCGCCCCGTGGGGTGCGGCCGGGAAGCCGGGGTGAGGGTTCGTTCGTAGTGACCCGCTTCAGCGGGTCG
>JAYUBA010000891.1:0-5133 GCA_043741075.1 Frigoriglobus sp. | reverse complement strand
ACAACGCGACGTCCGCCGAACTTCTGTTTCGATTGCGCGAGCCGACCACCTGCTCATCGCGCGGCGCGCAATCTAACACCGACCACACCCGTGTTAGAGTGCGCAACGCGCAATCTAACACGGTAATCACTCACCCGCGCCGCACACGTCACATCTTGTCCAGCGGGCTGGTCACCCCACGCCCGCCCTTACCCAACACGTGCGTGTAAATCATCGTCGTCTCGACACTCGCGTGACCCAGCAACTCCTGAACCGTGCGGATGTCTACACCGTCCTCGATCAGGTGCGTCGCGAAGCTGTGCCGCAGCGTGTGCGCCGTCGCGTGCTTCACAATCCCCGCCGCCCGCACTGCCGCCGTCACCGTCCGGCTCACCGCACCGTCATTCAGGTGGTGCCGCCGCTCCAACCCGCCCCGCGGGTCCACCGACCGCTTCACCGACGGGAACACGTACTGCCAACCCCACTCCCCCGCCGCCGCCGGATACTTCCGCTCCAATGCCGTCGGCAAATATACCCGTCCGAAGCCGGCCGCCAGGTCCGTCGCGTGCAGCACCCGCACCGCCGTCAGGTGGTCGTGGAGGGCCGACAGCACCGCACCCGGCAGCACCGTCAGCCGGTCCTTGTCGCCCTTCCCCCCACAGATGGTAATCTGATTCAGACCGAAGTCAACATCTTTTATCCGCACGCGCAAACATTCGAGCAGCCGCATCCCGGTCCCGTACAGGAGCCGCCCGACCAGCCCGTTCACGCCCTGTAAGCCGCCCAGCACCCGCTTCACCTCGTCACGCGTCATCACCACCGGCAGTCGCTTCGGCCGGTTCGCCCGCACCACCGCGAGTTGGTCCAGCGGTCGAACCAGTACCGCGTCGTACAGGAACAGGAGCGCGCACAGCGCTTGGTTCTGCGTCGAGGCCGCGACGCTCCGCTCCACCGCGAGGTGCGTGAGGAACGCGTTCACCTCCGGTTCCGCCATCGTGTCCGGGTGGCGGATGTGGTGGAACCGGATGAACCGCTCCGCCCAGTCGTGGTACGCGTCCTCGGTGCGGATGCTCAGGTGCCGGACGCGGCACGCGTGGCGCACGCGGTCGAGCAACTTCGGCGGCGGCGGGGCGGGCGCGCTCATGACGACTCCCGTGACGGCAGACGTTCGCTCTCCGTCACGAGTTTGACGCGCCCGACCGGACCGGTCAACTCTCGAATGTCCGTACCCCGCCCCACCGTTCCACGTGGAACGGTCGGCGCGCCGCGCCGCGGGCGATCTTCGGCCCCGTTCTCAACCCGTTATGCCCCCGCCTCACTATGTGCCGCGGATTGGACTTCCCGCCCGCCGTGACTTACGGTTCGGACGGCAATTTCTCGGAACTCGCACCGGGTCGGGATCGTCCCACCGAGCCGGCCCACAGGTTGTGCCCGCTATGAACTGGCTCCGCGAGCCTGACACCGAGCCGCTCCCCGGTTACCGACTCCTCGAACCCATCGGCACCGGCGGGTTCGGCGAGGTGTGGAAGTGCGTCGCCCCCGGCGGCATCCACAAGGCCATCAAGTTCGTCTACGGCAACCTCAACGCCCTCGACGGCGACGACGCCCGCGCCGTGCAGGAGATGAAGGCGCTCGAGCGCGTCAAGCAGGTGCGCCACCCGTTCGTCCTGTCCATCGAGCAGATCCAGGACGTGGGCGGCGAACTCGTCATCGTGATGGAGCTGGCCGACAAGAACCTGCACGAGTGCCTCGTCGAGTACCAGCAGGCCGGCCGGCCCGGCATCCCGCGCGACATCCTCCTCGGGTTCCTCGACGACGCCGCCATCGGCCTGGATCACCTCATCGAGAAGCACAACCTCCAGCACCTCGACGTGAAGCCGCGCAACCTGTTCACGGTCGCGGACCGCGTGAAGGTCGCCGACTTCGGGCTGGTCAAGCAACTGGAACGGTCCAGCGCGTCCGGGCTGATGGGCGGCGTGACGCCGCTCTACGCGGCCCCGGAGACGTTCCAGAACAAGATCAGCAAGCACTCCGACCAGTACAGCCTCGCCATCGTGTACATCGAGCTCCTGACCGGGAAGCGGCCGTTCCCCGGCAAGAACATCCGGCAGCTCGCGCTCCAGCACATGACCGAGCCGCCCGACCTCTCGATGCTGCCGGAAGCGGACCGGGAGATCGTGGCACGCGGACTTGCCAAGAACCCGGACGAGCGGTGGCCGAGTTGCACCGCGTTCGTCCGCGCGCTGGGCGTCCCGCGCGACGGCAGCGGGAGCAGCGGCAGCGGCGGCCCGCCCGGCACCGGCGTCCGCGACCCGGCCGCGTGGGTCAAGGCGGGCCGCACCGCTCACGACGTGGACCTGACCCCGCCCGCCTCCGCGTACGCCGGCGGCGGCGTGGCCGTGATGGCCGGCCCGTCGAAGCGCGGCCCCCAAACCCACCCGGAGATCGACGAGGACCACCTGCTCGGGGCGACCGCCCCGCAGAAGGACGTGGGCGTCCTGCGGCCGACGATCCTGATCGGCGTCGGCAGCTTCGGGCGCCGCGCGCTCCAGGAGATCCGGTGCCGGCTCACCGACCGCGTCGGCGACGTGGTGCAGGTGCCGTGCTTCCGCTTCCTCTACGTGGACTGCGACCCGGACGCGGCAACGAAGGCCGTCAGCGCGCCGCCGGACGTGGCGCTCGCCCAGGACGAGGTGTTCCAGGTGCCGCTCCAGCCGGTCACGCAGTACCGCCGCCGGCAACTCGATCAGATCCTCGACTGGCTGCCGCGGGAGAAGCTGTACGCGATCCCGCGGAGCCTGCACGCGGGCGGGTCGCGCGCCCTGGGCCGGCTCGCGTTCTGCGACAACTACCTGCGGTTCGTCACCCGGCTGCGGCGCGAGTTCCAGATCGCCACGCACCCGGAATCGCTCGCCCAGTCGTCCGACCAGACCGGGCTGACGGTGCGCGACAACACGCCGCAAGTGTACGTGTTCTCCAGCGCCTCCGGCGGCAGCGGCGGCATGTTGATCGACCTGGGGTACGCCGTGCGCCGGGTGCTCGCCCGCATGACCGCCGCCGAAGCGCCGGTGACCGCGTTCGTGTACGCCGCCGCGCCCACCGACCCGAACACCGGCGACGCCGAACTCGCCAACCTGTACGCCGCGGTCACCGAACTGAACCACTACGCCGACCCCGACGTGTCGTTCGTCGCCCACTACGGCGGGCCGGAGGGGCCGAAGGTGGAGAGCCGCGGGCTGCCGTTCACCTCCACGTACCTGCTGCCCATGCCGGAGCGCACCGCCGGCGCGTTCCGCGACTGCGTGTCGCACCTGGCCGGGTACGTGTCGCACGACATGACGACGCCGCTGGGCGCCGCGCTCGAACAGGCCCGCGCGCAGCCGGTCGGGTTCGACCGCAGCCCGTTCCGCACGTTCGGCACCTACGGCGTGTGGTTCCCGCGCGGCCTGTTGCTCCGCTCCGCCGCGCAGAAGATCTGCCTCACGCTGCTCAAGGAGTGGCTGGCGGACGCGACCCCGGCCGACCCGGCGGCGGTGAAGGAGGTGGTGGCCCACGCCGTCGGCGACGCGCGGCTGAAGCCGGACGCGGTGCGCCAACAGATCGAAGAGCAGGCGACGCGCGGGGCCGACGGCGGCCCGGCCGACCAGATCGAGCGGTGGCTCACGGGCCTCGAAGGGCAGATCGCCGGGGTCGGCCGGCACCCGGACGCGGGCGCGTGGTCGCGGGCCGTGTGGGAGCAGGCCCGCGACCTGATCGGCACCCGCCCGACCGGCGAGCAGGACAGCACCGTCCGCCGCAGCCGCACGGCGCGGATCCTGGACGACGCGGTGAACCGCGTCGCCGAGATGTGGGGGAACGAGTTCGCCGAGGTGGTCCGCCCGCTGGAGGAACTGCCCGGCCGCCGGCTCGGGGCGATCGGCACCGCCCTGAACCGCCTGGCCGCGGTGTGTACCGAGTGGGCCACCGCCGCGGCGGCCCGCGCCCAGCAGGTCGCGGTGCGGGCGCGGCAGGCGAAGAGCGACGTGCAGTCGGCGCACGACGTATGCCAGGCCGGCAGCGGCACGTTCAGCTTCTTCGGCGGGCGCAGCGGCCGGAGCATGCGCCACTTCCTCGACCAGATCCGCGCGTTCGCCCGCGTCCGCTTGCAGGAAGACCTCGCGGACGCGACGGCCAAGTTCTACCGCACGCTGCGGCTGCGCGTCGAGGACCGGCTGCGCGAGCTGTCGTACTGCCGCACCCGGCTCGACCTGCTGGTGCAGGCGATGGAGTGCCCGCTGGCGAACCTGCCCGCGTCGTCGGACACGCCGGTCGCGCTGTCCGAGGACGCGCTCCAGCAGACGCTCCACCCGACGAACACGCTCAACGTGGTGCTGCCGGCCGGCGACACGCACATCGAGCGGTCGGCCGCGCGGGTGGTGAAGGGGGTGAAGCCGCAGGACGTGCGGCGGTTGGAGATCGCGCTCCAGAAACTCGTGCTCGAACCGCAGAGCGGGCTGACCGCGGTGTGCCTGTTGAACGCGGACATGGGCCGCACGCTGCTGGCCCCGATGGTGGAGCAGACGACCGCGTTCCTGGGCGACCTGCTGCCGATAACGGACGTGACCGAGGTGGAGGTGTCCGCGGCGCGGGCGCGGAAGGTGGACGTGTCGGTCCGCATTCGGGACTACCACACCCGTTCGGCGCCGCCGTGCGGGTCGGAGGGCGACGCGCAGACGTTCGTGCTGGTCCCCGACTCCGAATCGGGCAAAGCGTTCGCGGGGGTGGTGAAGCAGGCGGTGCCGACGGCGCTGATGATCGCGGTGAACGGCGCGGCGACGGACCTGATGTTCTGCCGCGAGCACGGCAACCTGCGGCCGGACGAGGTGGCGGGGTTGCTGTCGGCGTGCATGCCGGCGTACTACGAGTCGCTCGCCAGCCCGCAGACGGCCCCCCACGCCCGGTTCGACGTGACCGAGTGGCTCCCGCTCAACGAGTAGGTTGCGGTCGAGCGCCGCGTTACGGGTTCGGTCGCGTCGCCCCAAACAACTTCTGCTGCTCCTCTGTCGTGAACCCCAGTTCGTCCAAAATGGCGATCTTCCAGAGTAAAGCTGAGGAGTTCCATCAGTAGTACGTCGTTCACTTCGGCCCTTCGGGGGTGCCACTCTCGCGCCCGAT
>JAYUBA010000890.1:0-5159 GCA_043741075.1 Frigoriglobus sp. | reverse complement strand
GCGTCCGCGCCCATCGCGGCGACGTGGTTGACCGACTTCCGCTTCGCGGTGACGACGGTGCCGTCGGCGCGGCTCACCTTCTGGAACCCGCCGGTCTGGTTCTGCCCGATCAGGTATTGCCCGTCGGGGGTGAAGCGGAACCGCGCCAGCGCCGGCAGCCACCCGTCGAACTGGCCGAACCCGCCGGACGGGGTGCCGCCGTCGGCGCAGCGGTCGAAGCACGGGCCGCACGTGTCGCCCATCCAGCCGAGCGCCCCCGGCGCGCCGACCGCCCCGCACCGGCACACCGCGAAGTAGTGTTCGCGGTCGTTCTTCCCGCGGACGCCGAGCACCGCCTCCGGGTACACGTGCCACCACGGCGGGAGCGACCGCAGTTCCACCTCGCCGCGGAGCCGCGCGTACCGCTGGCGGGTGCGGCCGACGATGCGGACGTGCTTGCGACCGGCCGGGTCGGTCCACCACCCCGCGATCACTTCGGGCACGGCCCGCCCGCCCTTGCACGACCGGCGGCGGCCCTCGGCCCCGGAGCGCAGCACGTCCTGCGCGAACCGGCCCCAGAACGCCGCGTCGCGCGTCATGCGGTTGGCCTGGTAGCGGTTGTCGCGGTTCGCGGCCTTCATCGCGGTACCGAGCGCGCGCGCGAGTTCGCCCTCGGTGGGGTCGATGAGCCGCCCGTCGTAGATCGCCATGACGACACCTGGGGAACGTGTTCGTAGTGACCCGCTTCAGCGGGTCTCGCCGCAGGGCGGCGGCTCTTCACAACGAACGAAATGCAGGGGCACCGCGCGTCCCGACCCGCTGAAGCGGGTCACTACGAACCGAACCTTCACCCCAACAGGGGCATCAGCCGCCCCACCGGCCACAGAAGAGGTCGCGCACTTACACGCCCTCCAACAGCTTCGCCATCGGCCACACCTGCACGCCCTCGTCGCACGCGGTCAGGAGCGAATCGCCGCACAGCGCGAGCGCGTGAATCGGCCCGAGGCTCCAGCGGAACACCACGCTCCGCTCGTCCGAGATGATGTCGGTGCGGTACGCGACGAGCGTGCCGTCGCGGCGCCCGACGTACAGCCATTTGCCGCCGGGGTCGAACGCGACGCCGGTCACCGCGTCGGGCAACTTGCCGTCCCAGTACCGCTGCTCGCCGGTGACCGCGTGGTGAACCGCGAGCGCCTGATCGTACCCGATCGCGATCTGCCCGCCGTCCGGCGAGAACGCCGCGTGCGGCATCAGGGACCGCGCGACGCGCGGGACCAGCGGGATCGTGCGATACATGTCCGTTCGCGGGAACGGGATCGTCGCGAGCGTCTTCCCGCCGGCCTCGTGGACGTGAATGTGTTGCCCGCGGCGCACCGCGAGCCGGGTGCCGTCGCGGCTGAACACCATCGGTCGAACACAGCGGCCCGGCGGAATTGCCAATTCGCGCGCCCGCGCGTCCGGCGGCGACGCGACCATGACGCGCCCGCCAGCGATGGTGTACATCGCGTCCTGCGTCGGGTGGAACGCGACCGCTTCGACGCCCCGCATCTGGTTCGCGAGAAAGGTGCCCCCTTCGCGCCGGTTGATGACGCGCAGCCCGTCGGAGATGACCCCCGCGACCGCGAGATAGCCGCCGTCGGGCGACAGGGCGAGTTGCGGGAGGATGTCCGTGTCCGCCTTCTGGGTGAACGTGTCGAGCGGTTCCGCGCCCGCGTCCAAATCCCACACCCGCACTTCGCCCGCGGACGCGCCGGCCACGAACCGGCCGTCGGCAGACGCGGCCACCGCGAGGCACGGCGACGGCGTGCGCAACAGCGCCGGCCGCTGCGGCGGGAGCGCGCCGTGTTCCTCCTGGAAGTCGGCGCACGGGCCGCAACACGGACCGGCCCAGCCGAGCGCCGCCTCGGTGCCGACCGCGCCGCACCCGCACACCGCGACGAGGTCGTTCGCCTTGCCCGCGCGCCGCCGGTACACGCGGTCCGGGAACACGTGCCACACCGGGGGCCGCGTGTTCATCTTCCCCGCGTTCACCAGGTAGCCCGTCTCCGGGGTGACGACGCGGCCGACGACGCGGACGTGCCGCCGGCCGGAGATCGCCGTCCACCACGCGACCACCACCTGCCCGGCGACCCCGGTCGCGACGGTCGTGCGCGTCGCCCAGAACTCGACGCCCTCCGGCTCGCGCGCGGTGCGGTTCGCGACGCGCTTCAGGCCGATCTTGGTGTACGGGATGCGCGTGCCGACCCGGTACGCGTGCAGGCGCGCGAGCGCGGCCTCGGTGGCCGCGAGAACGGCCGCCGCGTCCGGGTCGTCGAGTCGCGTGTCGGTGAGCGTCATTGGCGGAGCGCGCGGGTACGGTACGCGAAAGTGCCGTGCGAGGTGATTATGGACGGCGACCGCGTGTGCCGGAAGGCCGGTTGCGAGAAGTGAGTCGAAAGACGCCGGTGGGAGTTGAACCCACGGATCGGTGCTTTGCAGGCAACCTACCGGGCCGCCGGGCAGCGTCGTGCCGAACAGACGCGGCAAGTGGGAGGTGGGTTCGCGCGGCGCTTCCTCCTGAGCGGGGGGCGTAAGCCCCCTGTGCTTGGGCAAGCCCCTGTGCTTGGGCAAGCCCCCTGTGCTTGGGCAGGCACAGGGGGCTTACGCCCCCCGCTCAGGAAGCCGCACCACCGCCGCGCGCGCCGCTTCGGGCGTGTGGGCGAACTGGCGCACCGCGGCCACGTCCAGCCGGCCGTCGAACGCGGCGAACGCCAGCGCCTTCAGCGGCAGCTTCACCGCCCGCGCGGCGAAGCACTTCCGCAGCAGCCGGTCGTTACCCACGCCGGCCTCGGCTTCCGCCTCCACCCGCACGCGCGCGGCGCTCTCGGCCGCCCACGCGCGCAGCCGCTCGCAGTCCGCGAGGTACGCGGCGAACGCGTCGTAGTGCTCGCGGTAGAAGCCGAGTACCTCCTCCGGCACATGCTCGCGGCCGAGCGACCGCAGGTGCGTGTCCATGTCCGGCCAACCCTTCCAGTCCGGGTGCGCGTCGATCATCTCGACCACGCGCGGGTACGTGCAGGTGACCACCAGCTTCAGCACGCGGAGGTAGTCCGGCGACTTCACCTTCACCCGGTACACCACGCGGTGCCCGCTCTCGATGGTGATGACCGTACCCTCCTGATCCGTCCCCGCGATGGACGCGAGCAGTCCCTCGATCTGCTCGCCGATGGCGTTGCCCGGCGGGGCGAACTCATCGACGTGTGCGAGCGCGTGTACCGCGGCCAGTTCCTTCACCTCCGCGAAGGTGCGGTAGCGGAAGTCGGCGCGGTCGAAGCACGCGAGCAGCACGAGGTCTTCGCGCCCGCCGTAGTTGGTGATGACACGCGTCTCCGGGTGCAGGAACTCGAACACCAGCGTGAGGTGTTCCCACTCCGGCCGCGCCTCGCACAGCGCCGGGTACTGCGCCTGCGCGAGCCGCCGCGCGGTGCCGAGGAAGTCGAAGTTCGCGGCCCGCGCCGGCGCGTCCTCGTCGAACGAACCGTAGGACGGGCCGCCCTCGATCATGCCGCGGGTGGTGAAGTACACGCGGCCGGCGTGCTGGAACCGCTGGAGGAGGGTGCCGTCGAGCTTGCGGAGGAAGTGCAGCCGCGCGCCGCCCGGCTCGGCCGCGATCCCCGCGAGGTCCGCGACCGACACGTCCTTCTCGCCGAGGTTGTAAATCTTCACGAGCGGCAGCGACACCAATGTCCACGGCTCGCGGCGGTACACGATGCCCTTCGCGTAGAGTTGGTGCGGTTCCTGCGGGGTGAACAGCATCGGGCCGGCGTTCGCCAGCACCAGTTCCCCGGACTGCCGCTTCAGCAGAAGCGGGTCGGCGTCGATGGCGCGCAGGATGTCCGCGCCGCGGGTGCGAAGGTCGTCGAGCAGGTGGTCGAGGCGAAGGTTCATGGGGCGCGGGAGTTAGCGGTGTCGCCACAGGCGACCTTGGGCGATACGAGTGATGGAGACGCAAGCAGAGTTGCAGGTTCGTCACCTCAGCAGAATCGGCGCGCCGAAAACATCCCGATGTCGTGCGTCGTCGTCCCCCGTTCGGCGAGGTCGGCCATGACCTCGCCCACGGCGGAGGCGAACTTGAACCCGTGACCGGAGAACCCGCACGCGACGCTCACCTGCGGGACGCCCGGGTGAACGTCGATCACGAAGTGCCGGTCCGGCGTGACCGTGTACATGCACACTTGCGCCTTCGACAGCGGCCATGTTCCGGGGACGTGCGCGTCGAGGAACGCGCGAACGGCCGCGGCGTCTTCGGGCGTCGCGTCCCAGTTCACGCCGTCGGGCGAGGGCAGTTCCGGCGCGTTGTAGTGGCGCGCGACCTTCAGCCCGAATTGGTCGATCGCGGGCAGCCCGTAGAACGGCCCGCCGGGCACGTCCGCGATGAAGATCGGGAACCGGTCGCGGCGGAACAACTCGGCGCGGGAACCCACATCGAACCACGTCAGCACCTGCCGCATGACGCGGAGCGGAACGCCGATGTCCGCGAGCAGGTTCGTCGCCCACGCCCCGGCCGTCACCACGAGCTTCGCTGCGTGATATGTCTGCTTGTCGGTCGTCACTTCGACGCCGTCGCCGACCGCCTTCCACTCGCGCACCGCTTCCTCCGCGTGAATCTCGGCACCGAGTGACACCGCGGCGTCAACGTGCGCGCGGACGCACTCCTCGACGTAGAGGAACCCGGCGGCTTGCTCCAGCACACCGGTGTAATCGGCCGGGAAGCGGAACGCGGGGAAGCGGCCGTTGATCGCATCGCCGGTCAGTTCTTCCGCCGCGAGCGCGTGTTCGCGCACCGACGCCCGCACGCCCTCGACGTGTTCGCTGCCCGGCGGGCCGACGTTCAAACACGCGCACTCCGTGAGCAGGTGCCGGCCGGTGAACTGTTCCAATTCGTACCAGCGATCAAAGGCGCGCCGCACGAGTGGGACGTAGGAGGGGTGTTCGGCGTACGCGGTGCGGATGATGCGCGTGTGCCCGTGCGAACTGCCGCGGGCGTGGACGAGCGGGAACTGCTCCAACCCGAGCACGCGCCGGCCGCGGCGGGCCAGCTCGAAGCACGCGGCGGAACCCATGCCGCCCACGCCCAGCACGATCGCGTCGAAGGAGTGCGCCATAGGTCCCAATGTAGCCCGCCGCTCCGCGGCGGTCTT
>JAYUBA010000889.1:0-5166 GCA_043741075.1 Frigoriglobus sp. | reverse complement strand
GTAAGCCGCTACCGAAAGTTCGCTCTTAGAGATGGCTACCTGAGTGTCTTGAAGAAGGCCCGGCACCGACCCGGCGGCCTGGGTGAAGCGACGACATTTAGATTCCGTGCAGAGTTTTGGGAGATCATTCAGAAGTCACTCCCAAAGGACCGAGCCGGGTAGCCCTCTATATTTCAGCGGTCGCGTGCTTGTGACCGTATGCTCCGTGAAGCACAAACGGACGCGAGTTCTCGCGCAATAGGGAGGGGGGAGCAATCCACCCGAAGCACCATCGCTTGTCTGAATCTCGGAAAGCGTCCGACGAAGTTCATGGCGGACGTTCTTCGGCTTCGGTAAACTGCACCCCTCACAGATTCGAAAGGGTGCGCCCATGCCGCCGGTGGTCATCGAGAACCCGATCATCAACTCGCCTTACCGCGAGCCGACCCGACACTTCCGGGACGAGAACGGGCAGGTCGTCAACACCATCGCCGCGGGACGCCGCGGGAGCAGTTACTTCCTTCCTATCGCCGCGCCGAAGAAGAAGGCCGCGCCGGGGCTGTTCGACGACGACCTCGAAGAGAAGGCGGAGAGTACCCACGTCAACCGAATCCGGCAACTGGTGAAGCAGTGGCGCGACGGGGGTTGGCCGGACGTGACCCACGCCACCCGCGCGCTGTTCGACCACTGGCACGCCGACGACCGGTTCCGCCGGCTGTTCTTCTGCCAGATCGAGGCGCTCGAAACGCTCGTCTTCATCACCGAGGTGGCGAAGCAGACCGGGTACGGGCACGACTGGATCGAGAAGTATCTCCAGGAGAAGGCGACCGAGGCCGGCACCGACCTGTTCCGCGTCGCGTGCAAGATGGCGACCGGCAGCGGCAAGACGGTCGTCATGTCCATGCTCATCGCGTGGCAGGTGCTCAACAAGCGCCGCAACCCGCACGACAAGCGGTTCACCGACGCGTTCCTCGTCGTCACGCCGGGCATCACCATCCGCGACCGGCTGCGCGTGCTGCTCCCGTCCGACCCGAACAGCTACTACCGGGAACTCGACATCGTGCCCCCGGAGTACCGCGGCGACCTCGACACGGCGAAGATCGTCATTACCAACTTCCATGCGTTCAAGCGGCGGGAGCGCGGCGACGCGGGCGGTCTGACCAAGCGCGTCCTCACGACCAACACGCCCGGCGCGTTCACCGAATCGGCCGACGGGATGGTGAACCGCGTGTGCAGCGACCTGGGCAAGCACCGCGAGATCATGGTTATCAACGACGAGGCGCACCACTGCTACCGCAAGAAGGCAATCGAGCAGAAGGAGAAGATGACCGCGGAAGAGGCGAAAGAGGCGAAAGCCCGCGACGCGGACGCGCGGCTCTGGATCACCGGGCTGGAGGCGGTTCACGCGAAGATCGGGGTGAAGACCGTCTTCGACCTGTCCGCTACACCGTTCTACCTGAAGGGGTCCAACTACCCCGAAGGCACACTGTTCCCGTGGGTGGTGTCCGACTTCTCGCTGATGGACGCCATCGAGTGCGGCATCGTCAAGATTCCGCGCGTGCCCGTCGCGGACAACGCCATGACCGGCGACTACCCGAAGTACCGCAACCTGTGGGTGGACATCCGCGAGGCACTGAAGGACGTGCGCCGCGGACCGGAAGACGCGCACAAGCCGCCGCTGCTGCCGGGGTTGCTCGAAGGCGCCCTCAAGAGCCTGTACGGGCACTACGCCCGCAAGTTCGCGGAGTGGGAGGCGGACGAGGAGTCGCGGGCCAACGGCAGCACCCCGCCCGTGTTCATCGTCGTGTGCAACAACACCAACGTCAGCAAGGCCGTCTTCGACTACGTCGCGGGGTACGAGACCGAACACCGGCACCCGGACGGCGAACCGCTGGTCGCCCCCGGCGCGGTGCCGCTGTTCAGCAACGAGAAAGACCAGCGCTGGCAGCACCGGCCGAACACGATCCTCGTGGACAGCCGGCAGCTCGAATCCGGCGAGAGCATGTCCGACGACTTCCGCACGTTCGCCGCGCACCAGATCGAGGAGTTCAAGTCGGAGTACCGGCGGCGGTTCCCCGGCCGCGACACGTCGCACCTGACGGATGAAGACTTGATGCGCGAGGTGCTGAACACGGTCGGGAAGACGGGCAAGCTCGGCGAGCACATCCGGTGCGTCGTGTCCGTGTCGATGCTCACCGAAGGGTGGGACGCGCAGACCGTCAGCCACATCCTCGGCGTGCGGGCGTTCGGCACGCGGTTGTTGTGCGAGCAGGTGATGGGCCGCGGGCTGCGGCGCCGGAGCTACACCGTCGGCGACGACGGCATGATGACCCCGGAGTACGCGGACATCTACGGCGTGCCGTTCAGCGGGTTCCCGGTCGCGGGCTTACCCGAAGAGCGCGCGCCCGCCACGCCGAAACCGGGCAAGGGCGTGCGCGCCGTCCCGGAGCGGCTCATCGGTTCGCCGTGGCTCGAAGTCACGTTCCCCCGCGTCGTCGGCTACCGGTTCGACGTGCCGCCCCAACGGCTCACCGCGACGTTCGACAAGACGCACCGGGAAGTCCTCACCACGCAGGACATGCCGACGCACACCACGAACGCGCCGATCGTGGGCGAGAAGACGGAACTCACGCTCGAAGAGGCGAAGGGGCTGCGCCCGCAGACGGTCGCGTTCAAGCTCGCCACGCACCTGCAACAGCACCACTTCACCGATAAGCCGTGGCTGTTCCCGCAACTGCTCGGCATCGTCCGCGACTGGCTCGGCGACCCGGACGGCGACTCGCCGAACGTGGACTACGGCGACGACACGTTCCCCGGCCTGCTCCTGTTCGGGCAGAGGAAGCACGCCGTGTGCGGGAAGATTTTCAGCGCCATCGTCACCGCGTCCGGCGGGGCGCAGCGGTTGCGCGCCGAAGTGCCCTCGACCGACTTCCTCGGCACCACGGTCGGCGTGTCGTTCGACACCATCAAGGACTGCTGGACGACCGACGCGGCCAAGTGCCACTTCAACCTCGTGCCGCAGGACAGCGATTGGGAAACCATCGTGTGCGAGAAGCTCGAAGGGATGGACGAGGTGCGGGCCTACGCGAAGAACCAGGGGATCGGGTTCCGCGTCCCGTACACCTGCGACGGACGCGCCGGCAACTACTACCCGGACCTCATCGTGAAGCTGGACGACGGGCGCGGCCCCGCGAACCTGCTGAACCTGATCCTCGAAGTGTCCGGGCAGAAGAAGCGGGAGAAGGACGCGAAGGTGCAGACCGCGACGACGATGTGGGTGCCGGGGGTGAACAACCTCGGCGCGTTCGGCCGGTGGGCGTTCCTCGAAATCGACGGCACCAACCTGCACAAGACCAAGCAGGAAATCCGCAAGCTGCTGAAGGGCGCCGCGGTCTGATACACTGGGAGCGGAGGTGCAGCATGAACGCGGTCGAAACGCCGGCTATTCAGAAGACCCCGAACGTGTGCGGCGGGCAAGCCCGCGTCCGCAACACGCGCATTCCGGTCTGGATTCTCGTCCTCAAACGGCTGCGCGGCCAGTCGGATGCGGCCGTACTCCACAGTTACCCGACTCTGGCACAAGCCGACCTGGATGCCGCGTGGGATTACTACCAGCACAACCCGGTCGAAGTCGAACAGTCGATTTGGCTGAACGACGTTGCGGCGGACGTGCCCGAGGGCGTTCCGCCCGCCGCCGCAGTCATCGTCGCCGGGCGGTTGCTCGGGTTGGACGACGCTTCGATCTGTGAGGCGTTTGAGCCACCGCTCACGCCGCAGGCCATTTCCGCGGCGTGGACGGAATACCGTACCGAGCCTGCTCGCGTCGGTCGCGAACTCGCCACCTTGCGTCAGGCGGGCTGAATCGTGGCGCAACTCCTCGCGGACGAGAACTTCGAGGACGACGTCGTTGACGAGTTGATCGCGCTCGGGCACGACGTCGTCACCGCACGCGCGGCCGGACTGAGCGCGACCCCGGACCCGGACGTACTGGCACACGCCACCGCCGACGGCCGGGTCGTCCTTACCCACGACAACGATTACTACAAGCTCCATAAGGCCGGCGTCGCCCACGCCGGGATCGTGTACTGTTCCTCGGATAATAACTTCCCCGCGCTCGCGGCGCGCATTCACGCGGCCCTCGCCGCGACGCCCGCGCCGGCGGGCAAACTCATTCGCGTCGTGAAGCCCAACCCGCCCCAGGTGCCATGATGGCCAAGAAGAAGCCGGCCGCGTCCTCCGTCCCGGTCGATGCGCACAAGCACGTCGCGGACACGCGGCGGAACATCCCCACCCGCGAGACCGCCGAGTTCGCCACCGACGATGGGCCGCACACGTTCGTCGCCGCCCGCGACCGCTCGCTCGACCCGCAACTCGTCTGGAAGGGGAAGGACGAGCAGGACGCGAAGCCGCTCGAAGTGCCGGTCGTGGCGCTCCACGTGCAGGAGAAGATTCACCCGCAAGCCGTCATCGAAGCGGTGAAGGGGTGGGCGCGGGCGAGCGGGGCGGCGGCAGCCCCCCGGTACGCGGCGGACCTGTTTGCCGACTTCAACGGCCTGGACGACTTCTCCAAGCGGCTGGAGTTCTACCAGCACGACCAGCACTGGACGAACCGGCTGATCCTCGGCGACAGCCTGCTCGTGATGGCGAGCCTCGCGGAGAAGGAGCGGCTGCGCGGCAAGGTGCAGTGCGTGTACTTCGACCCGCCGTATGGCATCAAGTTCGGCAGCAACTGGCAGGTGAGCACGCGGAAGCGCGATGTCAAAGACGCGAAGGCCGACGACCTGACCCGCCAGCCGGAGCAGATCAAGGCGTTCCGCGACACCTGGGAACTCGGCATCCACAGCTACCTGAGCTACATGCGCGACCGCCTCGCCGCCGCCCGCGACCTGCTCACCGAGAGCGGCAGCGTCTTCGTCCAGATCGGCGATGAGAACGTGCATCTCGTGCGCTCGCTATTGGACGAGGTGTTCGGTAGCGATAACTTCGTCTCTCAAATTGCGTTTAAGAAAACTGCGGGACAATCCTCAGAAGTCATTGCGGGTACGCTCGACTACCTGTTGATGTATGCCAAGAGTTACCAACAACTAAAGGTACTTGTTTAGCGCCCCGGTAGCAGCACGGGTCGCGGAAGTAGCCGGTTGCCGAACCAGCGCAACGTCCGGCTGACGTGATCCACCACAGAGAGCG
>JAYUBA010000888.1:0-5180 GCA_043741075.1 Frigoriglobus sp. | reverse complement strand
GCCCGCCCTACAAGAACAGGATCACGCATGACGGCCCGGGCGGTTCACTGGCACGAGGGCATGTTCCTCCAGCCGCACCAGTTCCAGGCCGAACACCGGTATCTGACCGCCCGCGCGCACCGCGCCGTTAGCTGGCCGACGCACCACGCGTGGGGGCTTCGCACCGTTCAGATCGATACCGACGCGCTCGCCAACAACCGGCTCGTCGTGCGGGCGGTGCAAGCCGTCTTCCGCGACGGCACGCCGATCGAAGTGCCCGCCGACGGTCTGCTTCCCACGATCGAACTGAAGGGGCTGTTCGAGCCGGGGCAGCCGCTGATGGTCCACCTCGCGATTCCCGCGATGAACCTCGGCAAGTCGAACGTGGCCGAAGGCGTGCCCGACCCGAACGCCCGCTACCGGCTCGACACGCAGGAACTCGAGGACGAAAACACCGGCGTGAACCCGCAGCCGATCCGCGTGCGGCTGCACAACCTGCGACTGCTCGTCGGCGACCAGGACCAGACCGGGTTCGCGACGCTCCCGCTCGTGCGGCTCGTGAAGTCCGCCCTCGCCAACGCCCCGCCGGAAGTGGACGTGTCGTACATCCCGCCGGTGCTGGCGTGCGACGCGTGGTCGGCGCTGCACGGCGACATCCTGCAATCGCTCTACGACCGCATCGGCCGCAAGCGCGAGCGGCTGGCGAGCGCCCTCGCGGCCCGCGGCGGGGTGATCTTCGGCGGCGACCCACAGGACGCGGTGTCCGCGGCGCACCTCCGCGAGCTGAACGAGTCGTACGCGGTGCTGAGCGTGGTCGCGTTCACGCCGGGCATCCCGCCGCTGACGGCGTACACCGAGTTGTGCCGGCTCGTCGGGCAACTCGCGATCTTCGACCGCTCCGGCCGGTGGCCCGCGATCCCGCCGTACGACCACGACGACCTCGGCGGCTGCTTCTATCGCGTGAAGGTGTACCTCGACACGCTGCTCGACATCCTGCCGGAACCGGAGTACAAGGAGCGGCCGTTCGTCGGGATGGGCCTGCGGATGCAGGCGGCCATCGAACCGACGTGGCTCGACCCCGCGTGGGAGTTGTACCTCGGCGTGCGGTCCGAGATGGACCCGGACGAGATGATGCGGCTGCTCACGGTGCCGGGCCAGCTCGACATGAAGGCCGGCTCCGGCGACCGCGTGGACGCGATCTACCAGTTAGGGCAGGCGGGCTTACGCTTCGAGCCGTGCCCGAAGCCGGGGCTGCTGCCCGACCTCGCCGGCCAGCGGTACTGCCGCCTCGGCCGCCAGCCGGAGCGCGAGTGGGGCGCGGTGACGCGCTCGCTCACGGTGGCGGTGCGGTTCAACGAGACGCGCGTGGTGGGCGCGATCCAGGGCCAGCGCGCGGTGACGGTGCGCGCCGCCGGGGGCCGAACGAACACGATGCAGTTCACGCTGTACGCGGTCCCAGCGGGGTAAGCTATGGCGAAGCGGGCACCGAAACAGACGCTCAAGAAGTGGTTCGACAACTGCGGCAATTGGGAGCCGCGGTTCGACCCCGGCGTGCTCCGCGCCGGCATCAAGGCGGGGTTCCTGAACGAGCCGGACGAGTACGGGATGACGGCGATTCACCTCGCCGCCGCGTCGGACTGGCTCGAAGGTGTTGAGGAATTGCTTCGCGCCGGGGCAGACACGGAAACGCGGTACTACCGGACGGGCGGGACCGTTCTGATGACCGCGCTTCAGGCGAAACGCGAAGCCGTCGTCGCGGCTCTGCTCGCGGGCGGCGCGAACCCGGACGCGGGTAACCACTTCGGGTTGACCCCACGCAAGTGGCGGGAACTGAGTGACCCGAAGCCGTTCGCGCAGTTCCCCGAGAAGCGGGTGCAGATGCCGGAGCCGCGGATTCAGAACGCCGAACACCTGGCCGACCACTACCACCCGAAGTTCGAGATTCCCGAGCGCGAGGAGCGCGAGAGGCTGAAGGTCGGCGTGGCGGTCGATCTGTACGTGTACGGCCCGAAGCGCGAGGGCAAGCAGGACGCGGTGAAGGTGCGGATCACCGCCCGGCGCGGGCGGCGGCCGAACGGCGTGCGCTACACCGCGGCCGTCGAGACGCCCGCCCGGCAGACGCACCTGCGGCGGGGCACGAAGGAAGTCGAGTTCGGCCCGGAGAACGTGGCGTCGGTGTACGTCCCGCGCCCGGAGCGATAGACCGCCGCACGCGGCCTGGAATCTGCGATGCTCGACAACTGGCAAGATTGTTTCCCCGATTGTGAACCGATCAGCCACTTATTGCGGCCGACATTCCGCGACCGTTGGGTGCGGTTCCACAGCCTGCCGGAGTCGAAGCGCTACCCGGAGGGCGAGGGCGAATACGAGACGGTGTTGCACCGACACAACCGCGTCCTCGACGAACTGGCCGGCGCCGAACGGAACGTTGTCCTCCTGACCACCGGATATTCGGAATCTTCCTTACCGGTTCGCACGTACCCCGAACTCGACGCGCTCGACCCGCACGCGAAGCCGTGGCGAACCGTCCCGATGCACGAGTTGGAAGAGGACTCCTCCGACCCGAATTACTGGCACGTGTTCGCGAGCGTGTGGGAGTGGCGGCCGGGTTCGTTCGACCCGCTTATCCGCCTGATCGCCGACGACACCATCAGGAACGTGATGGTTGTGGACCCCGACTGCCGATGGTTGTTACACCCCTACGACGGCGGCATGGACGCGATCGCGGAATCGCCGGCCGAGCGGGATCGTCTCCGGGGTTCTCACGAGGGTTGGCTCTCGGCACGAGCGGACGGAATGTAGTAGCTATGCGCGACCAACTGCTATCCGTGGTGAACCCGATCTTGCGCGCGGCCCTCACGCTGCGCGACGAGTGGGCCGCCGGTGCCGGGCCGCCGTTCGACGCGGGCCGCGAGTTGCTCATCGGCCGCTTCCGCGAGCTGCTCATGGTCGTCGCCCCGCCCAGCGCGAAGCACGGCGAATCGAGCTACGACATCGCCCTGTCCGCCGCGAGCTTCAGCGCGCCGGAGGCCCGCTACCTCGGCGTGGGCTACGCGCTCGCCAGTTGGGTGGACGAGCTGTTCACCCTGAACTCGCCGGTCGCGGGCAAGTGGAACGAGCGGAAGTTCGAGGTCGAGTTCTACGAGACGAACGACCGCGCGTGGCGGTTCTGGGTGCAGGCCCGCATGGCCGCCGAGCGCGCCACCGACGACGACCTCGAAGTGTTCTACCTGTGCGCGGTGCTCGGCTTCCGCGGCGAGTGGGTGGAAGACCAGTCGCAACTGCGGGCGTGGCTCGGCTCCACCCGCGAGCGGCTGGTGAGGGCGCTGCGGACGGAGTGGGTCGGGCCGCAGGCGCTGGAACCGCCCGCGAGCGTCCCGCCGCGGTACGGCAAGGAGCGGCTGGCGCGCATGGCGGTGGTCGCGGGGCTGGCCGTGCTGGTGTGCGTGCCCTTTGGGGCACTCCTGGTGGCGCGGCAGTTGGCGAAGTGAGGGGCGAAGAACCCACCTCCAACCCCTCCCTTCAGGGAGGGGAGCAAGACCTTAGCAATCCTTTCTCGCCGAGAGTCGTTCGGAGCCTCCTCCCCCCTCCCTTCAGGGAGGGGGTTGGGGGTGGGTTCTTCGCTCGCCAGGACGCCGCATGTTCACACGCCTCATCAACTGGCTCACGTCGCGCAAGGTCGTCATCGCCCTGCTGTGGGTGCTCCACATCCTGCTCGTCGTCTGTCTCACGTTGGGCCTGTACGCGATCAACCGCCGGTACCACCTCGAAACCGAACTGCTGTCGCCGTTCCCGTGGCTTCACGATTACTGGCTGCCGCTGCTGTTCCTCCTCATGTACGTGGGGGCGTGGTTCGGGTACTGGTTCTTCCGGCTGCTCACCGACCCGCGTGACGGCTCGCACCCGGACATCGACGACGCGTGGGCCGCGGGCTTGAAGGCGCTCAACGCGGCCGGCATCGACCCGACCGAAGTGCCGCTGTTCGTCGTGATCGGGAAGCCGCGCACCGACCTCGCCGACTTCTTCGCCGCGACGAAGCTGCCGTTCGCCGTCCGCGCCGAGCCGCGCACCGCCGGCGCGCCGGTGCAGGTGTACGCGACCCGCGACGCGGTGTTCGTGGTAAGCCCCGGCGCGTCGGTGCTGTGCCGGCTCGCGGACATCTTCGTTGCGGAAGCGCGGGCCGCCGCGCCCGCCCCGCCGCCGGCCGGGTTCGACCTGCTCGACAGCCCGCACCGCCCGCTCGACGTGACCGCCGGCGACTCGTGGGTCGCGCTGCCCGAAGCGACGGCCGCGCCCGCGGACGCGCTGGGCGAGTGGCTCCCGCGGCCGGGCGTGTCGGACGTGCCGGCCGTCCCCGCGGACGAAGCCGAGCGCCTCGCGGGGCGGCTGAAGTACCTGTGCCGGCTGATCGCGGAGCGCCGCCGGCCGTTCTGCCCGGCGAACGGCATCGTGTGGCTGCTTCCAGTTGCCGGCACCGCGAGCGAAGCGATTGCCGACCGCACCGCCGCGGCGTGTCGCGCCGACCTGCTCGCGGCGGAAGCCGGGCTTCAGGTGCATTGCCCGGCCGCGGCGGTGATCTGCGATGCGCAAGACCTGCCCGGCTTCCGCGACCTGCTCCGCGGCCTGCCCGAACCGCTGGCGCGCGAGCGGTTGCTCGGCCGGTCGTTCCCGCTGGTGCCGGCGGTGCCCGCGGAGAAGCGGCCGGACGTTCTGTTCAACGGAATGGACTGGGTGGCGCGGAGTCTGGTGCCGGGTGTCGCGTACCAGCGGTTCGGCAGCGAGGCGGAGGGGAACGGCGAGCGGTGGTCGGCCGCGAACGCGCGGCTCTGGGCGCTGTTGTGCGAACTGCACGCCCGCCGCGCAGCCATTGTGCGGTTGCTCGGGCAGGGCATCGCCGACGGCAGCGACCGGCCGCCGATGCTCGCGGGCGCGTACCTCGCCGGCACCGGACCGGCGGACGCGGACCAGGCGTTCGTCGCGGGCGTGGTACAACAACTGATCGGGTTACAGAACAACGTCGGCTGGACGCCCGCGGCGCTGGCGGAGGAGCGCGACTACCGCCGCATGACGGCCATCGGCTACGCCGCGGCGCTGGCGCTGGTGATCGCGGTGGGCGCGTTCGCGTACCTGACGTGGCTGAGGTGAACGAACGCGGCTTCGCGGCGGTGTTCTCTTCCTTGTGGTGCGGGCCTCTGGCCTGC
>JAYUBA010000887.1:0-5182 GCA_043741075.1 Frigoriglobus sp. | reverse complement strand
CGCCGACCTCCCCCTCAAGGGGGGAGGTCAAAAACAAAGTAGGAGGGTGGTTCATCTTCAGCGCGATTCCGCCTCACTCCCGGCAGGGAACCACAACTTCGCCGTGGCCCGCGTACTCCGGCCCGACCGCGTAGTTGTCGAACGACAGCGTGTACGCGCCCTCGAACCACGCGCGGACGTGCGGGAGCACGGCGGCGTCGAACGTCGGCCGCACCGCGATCGTCGGCCCGAACGGGACGCGGCGGATTTCGCCTTGTTCGACGATCAGCTCGCCGGCCTTGAACACGTACCGCGGCAGCTCGAACATCGCTTTCAAGTCGCTACCGGGCGTGTACACGGTCACGTCCGCGTCCGCGCCGACGCCGAGGTGCCCCTTGTGGGAAAGGCCGAGCATCCGCGCCGGCCCGGCCCGCGTCACGATGGCGATTTCCGACAGCGTGTACTCGCGCTCCAGGTCCGGAAGCGTGCAGACGGTGCGCAGCTTCTCTGGCAGGCGCTTCAGCACCTCGCGGCGGTAGTCGCGGCTCATGAGCAGCGCGCAGATTTCGGGGTACGCCATGAACGACCCGCCGTTCGGGTGGTCGGTGCTCATCGCCACCCGCCACGGGTCTTTGACCAGCAAGTACCATTCGAGGCCGATGGCCCACTGCAGCGCGTGAACGAAACTCTTCTCCTTGTACTCGATGGGGACGATGCCGCAGCCGCCCTCGCACTCGGTGTCGCCGTTGAACCACTTCCGCCCGGTCACCTTGTGCAGGAAGTGGCCGAGCGGCCCGTCGCCGGTCATGGACGTGGTGTCGCCGAACATCACCTGCCCGACATCGACGGTCAGGTTCGGGTGGTCGTTCACGTACTCCGACAGTTGCGGCACCTTCGAGCAGAACGTGCCCTGGTCGTCCGGCCCGCCGCCGTAGCTGTGGAACTGGATGTGCGTGAAGTGCCCGCGGTGCCCGTCTACCGCCTTCATCGTGTCGAGCGTGGTCGTCCAGTTGCCCGGCATCCCCAGTTGATTACAGTGGATGTGCGCCGGGTGCGGCAGGCCCAACTCATCCGCGGTGCGCGCGACCGCGGCGACGATCTGGCGCGGCGACACGTCGAAGCCGGGCACGATGTCGTCGAGGCCCGCCATGCCGTTCTTGCCCTGCTTCCACACCTCCACGCCGCCGGGGTTCACCACCTTCAGCGCGTACCCGCGGGTGGCGTTCAGCAGCCAGCCGCAGAAGGCCCGCACGCGGTCGTGTTCGCCGCGGCCGAGTTGGTCCATCAAGTAATGGTTGTTGCCGACGAGGACGTAGAAGCCCTTGTCGATGACCGGCGTGTCGTGGAACTCTTCGTGCGTGTGCCGCGCGCCGAGCGGGGGAATCGCGGCGTCGAAGACGGTGGTGTAGCCGAGGCCGGCGTACAGGTAACCCGTTACGAACGTGCTGGGCGTGCTTCCGCCGGTGCCGCTGCGGAGCAACTCCGTTCGGTGGAACGGCGGGTTGTCGCGGCGGTCTTCGGGGCGCAGTTTGCGGGCGATGTTCACCTTCGGCCCGGCGATGTGCGCGTGCATGTCCACACCGCCGGGCATCACGACGAGGCCGGTCAGGTCGAACGTGCGGTCCACGACCGCGGCCGGGTCGGTGGGCGGTTCGACCACCTTCCCGCCGTCGAGCCAGAGGTCGCGGACTTCGCCGTCGATGCCGTTCGCCGGGTCGTGGACGGTGCCGCCGCTGAGCTTAATGCGTGCCATTTTGTGATGGTAGCGGCGCGGGGCGGTGCGTGCCACACCGCGCGCCGGACCTTACCCTGGCGTGTCGTCCTTGAGGAAGTCCAGCACGTCGTCGTCTTCCCACTTCGCGGCGTCCGCGTGCTTCAGGCGCACGGTCTCCTTGGACTCCGGGTCGTTGACCTCCGGCAGCGCGAGGTCGATCTCTTCCACCGGGACGGCCGCCGACGATTCCTCTTCGGGCGCGAAGATCGCATCCTCGCCGAGGCAGTCCCACACGAGCCGCGCGAACGGCTTGACCGCGATGTGTTCGCCGGTGTCCCACATGTCGCGGCCGGCGGGGCGGATGAACTGCGCGGTCCGCAGCTTGCGGAGCGAGACGTGCGCCGCGGAATCGCGGGCGAAGTGCGGGAACACGCTCCCCACCGCGAGCGTGCCGCTCTCGTGCGCCATGATCCACCGCAGCGTCGCGCGCTCGTCCGCGCTGATGAACGGGGCCGCGGCTCGCATCTCGCGGAGCAGCCCCGCGAACGCGGTCGCGACCTCCTCCGCGGTGCAACTCATGGTGGCGGTGCCGAGGTCGAATTCGATATCGGACTGTGTCATCCGGTCCTCCCGTTGCGGGCGAACGGCCATACCGCGCGACCGGAATCGGCCGCATGGCGGGGGCGTGGTGGAAATGGCGACGGGGGCGAGGGCAAACAGACGTGGGCGGAGCGACGGGCGAGCAATTGCTACTCTAACGCATGACGGGTGTCGGTGCAAGTGTTTGCGCGACGCGAACGGTGATCGGGGCGAAGGCGGTTTGGCATTTCTTGCCCTCTCCCCTTGCGGGAGAGGGTGGCGAGGCTTTGCGAGCCGGGTGAGGGGTAACGTTCGCGCCCCAAGACCGCTTCGCCCGTATCGAATAGCTCCGCGCCCCTCACCCGGCTCGCAAAGCCTCGCCACCCTCTCCCGCGAGGGGAGAGGGCCAGACAATTACCCCCCGGCAATACGCCGGACGATCCGGCCGTAGTCGGGGGCGAACGACTCCCACACGCCGCGCTTCTGCGCGAGCCGGTTCGGCCAGTTCACCAGGTTCAGGTGGTCCCCCTCCCACACGTCGGTGTGCTCGCCCCACATCGCCGACGCGACCGATACGACCCCGTCGTTCGGCCCCTCCGCCCGACCCACGATGGCCGACGGCACCCGCCACACCGGCCCCACCCACGGGCGTTCGCACACCCCGGCGACCGACATATACCGCACGCCCGGCGCGTCCGGAACCATCTGGTTGAACCGCTGACAGCCGCGCGTGGTGAGATCGAGGAACGCCTGATAGGAGATACCGAGCAGTTGGAAGAACGGGAGCGCCAGCCGGCCGAACCGGTTCACACACCAGTCCGCGAACGCCGACCCGCGGTGCGGCGTGGCGACGGTGGTGAGCGACCGCACGCGGTCCGCCATGCCCAGCCGCGACACCATGTACCGGGCGTCGAGGCCGCCCATGCTGTGCCCGATCAGGTGGACCGGGCCGGCCGGCACGTTCCGCTCGACGTACCGCTTCAGTTCCGCGGCCCGCGCCGCGACGCCGAGCGTGCAACTGAGGCGCGGCACCAGCACGCGGTTGCCGGTCGCTTCCAGCTTCTCGCGGATGCCGGGGAAGTAGTCCTTGAGCGTCCGGCCGAACGCGACGATGCGGTCGTACCCGCACAGGCCGTGGACGAGTACAATCGGGGCGTCGAGTCGGGGTATGGTGATCGCGGACACGGTGGTCGCTTCCATTCGGCCACGGCGATGAAGCCGCGGAGACGGACGGGCGGTACAACGTAACGGAAGTGAATCAACATACATCCTTCACAGGACGCTCGCAATGCAAATCCCCGTCGCGCAACCCGGCACGACCCGCATCGGCTGGATCGGCACCGGCGTCATGGGCCGGTGGATGTGCGAGCACGCGATTAAGAAAGGGTACGCGGCGACCGTGTACAACCGCTCCGCGGACAAGGCACAACCGCTCGTGGATCAGGGCGCGAAGCTGGCGAAGTCGCCCAAGGAGGTCGCGGCGCAGTCGGACATCGTGTTCGCGATCGTCGGCTTCCCGAAGGACGTGCGCGAGGTGTTCCTCGGTGCCGACGGCGCGCTCGCGGGCGCGAAGCTAGGCACGGTGCTGGTGGACATGACGACGAGCGAGCCGTCGCTGGCCAAGGAAATCTACGAGGCCGCGAAGGCGAAGGGCGTGGCGTCGCTGGACGCCCCCGTATCTGGCGGCGACGTGGGCGCGAAGAACGCGGCGCTGTCCATCATGATCGGCGGCGACAAGGACGTGGTCGCGGCGGTGCAACCGGTGTTCGAGTGCATGGGGAAGACGATCGTCCACCAGGGCGCCGCGGGCGCCGGCCAGCACACGAAGATGGTGAACCAGATCCTGATCTCGTCGAACATGATCGCGGTGTGCGAGGGGCTGCTGTACGGCTTCAAGGCCGGTCTGGACCTGGAAACCGTCTTCAAGTCGGTATCGGTGGGCGCGGCGGGGAGCAAGGCGCTGGAGGTGCTGGGGCCGCGGATGCTGGCCCGCAAATTCGAGCCGGGTTTCTACGTCGAGCACTTCATCAAGGACATGGGCATCGCGCTGGCCGAAGCGGAGAAGATGAACCTGTCGCTCCCGGGCCTGGGTCTGGCGAAGCAACTGTACGAAGCCGTCCGCGCACAGGGCTACGGCCGCAAGGGCACCCAGGCGCTTCTACTGGCGCTGGAGACGCTGAACAGCGTGAAGCGGTGACGGAGCAGGAGGCGTCGTCCGTTGCTTGCCAAGCGGTTACTTCGGGCGGCTCACCTTCGGCAGGTTCAGTTGGAAGGTGAATTTGCACGGCTCTTCGAACAGTTCCTGCTTGGGTGAGGCACCGAGAACCCAAAGGAGGAACGCTTGCCCTGTACCTGAAGGAACGTTGAGATCCGAAGGAATGGAGACAAGCCCTGGGTTTAACGCATCCTCCTCTGGCAACAAGGGGCGCACTGGATATCCACCGACTTCACAAAGCCAGCGAATCACTTCGCAGCAAAGCAAATAGGAAGCTTCGGCTTCCTCGGCCGATGGCTTGAACCCTGCGTGCGCTACCTGATTCCGCATCTCTTGGAGTTGGCACAAATCGTTATACTTCTTCGCGTCTTCTTTGAGCAAGCTCCGAGCACAAGCGTCAAAGAGTCCAGAATGGACGAGGACCTTGATTTTTGTGCGGTTCTCCTTTCGCAGTTGGTCCGCTTTCGCCTTCGCCTCAGGTTGTGCCTTGCCCGCCCCAATCAAGCACGCAGTCTGCTTTGCCTTGTACACGGCGTTTGCGAGCGATTCGACCGCCTGATATGAGTTAATCACAGCGGGTCGGGATAGACCGCGCGATATTACGGCGGCGTGAAAGATGCTCAATAATGTGTGCTGACTCGTCCCCTACCCATCGGGCTGTTAGTCTGATCTGAGAGTTCGGAGCTCGTTATGGC
>JAYUBA010000886.1:0-5183 GCA_043741075.1 Frigoriglobus sp. | reverse complement strand
AACGTCAGAATGGCAGGCGATTCAAAGGCTTTTCGGCCCTGTTTCGTCCGAAATCAGGGGTTTATATCCAAAGCCACCCAAGGGGTACAACGCCCAAGAGAAACGATCAAATAGGGAGCCGGTTGGTTTGCCCATCGACAGCCTCGCACCAGATCAACCCTTGCTCACCATGTACTTGAGCAGGTCCACGCAGCGGTTGCTGTAGCCCCACTCGTTGTCGTACCACGCGATGAGCTTGAAGAACTTGCTGTTCAGTTCGAGGCCGCTGCCGGCGTCGAAGATGCTGCTCGCCGGGTCGTGGATGAAGTCGCTCGAGACCACGTCGTCCGTAGTGTATTTGAGGACGCCCTTGAGGTACGTCTGGCTCGCCCGCTTCATCGCCTCGCAGATCTCTTTGTAGCTGGTGGCCTTCGCCGTCTTGACGGTGAGGTCCACCACGGAGACGGTCGGCGTCGGCACGCGGAACGCCATGCCGGTGATCTTGCCCTTCACCTCCGGGCACACCAGGCCGACGGCCCGCGCCGCGCCGGTGCCGCTGGGGATGATGTTGACCGCGGCGGCCCGGCCGCCCTTCCAGTCGTTCTTCGCGCCGGGGCCGTCCACCGTCTTCTGCGTGGCCGTGTAGCTGTGGACGGTCGTCATCAGCCCTTCTTCGATGCCGAAGCCCTCCTTCAACAGCACGTGGACGACCGGGGCGAGGCAGTTGGTGGTGCAGCTCGCGTTCGAGATGATGTTGTGCTTGGCGGGGTCGTACTTGTCGTGGTTGACGCCCATCACCACCGTGATGTCTTCTTCCTTCGCGGGCGCGGAGATGATGACCTTCTTCGCGCCGGCGGTGATGTGGCCCCGCGCCTTCGCGGCGTCCGTCCACAGGCCGGTGCTCTCGATCACGTACTCGACGCCCAGGTCCTTCCAGGGCAGTTGCTCCGGGGTGGCCCTCATGCCGAGCGAACGGATCGGGTGCCCGTCCACGACCAGCACGTCGTCTTCGGCGACGTTCGGCATCGACTTCCGCGTCTCGACCGGGCGGTTGAACCGGCCCTGCGTGGAGTCGTACTTGAGCAGGTACGCGAGGTTGTCCGCGGGCACCACGTCGTTGACGGCGACCACGTCCAGTTCCGTGCCGAGCAGGTTCTGCTCGACCAGCGCGCGGAACACCAGACGGCCGATGCGCCCGAACCCGTTGATACCGACCTTCACAGCCATCTCGGTTGTCTCCTGTGCGGAATCCCCGGCGCGGGCGCGGCGAACGGGCCGCTGGTGCCGGATGCGCGTTCACCGGTTACGGTATGGTTCAGCGCCGACGATTCCAGTGCCGGCCGCGCCCGGCGGAAGAACCTACCCCCCGGCCCCCTCCCTGAAGGGAAGGGGAGGAAATCCGGCTCCCCCTTCCCTTCAGGGAAGGGGGTTGGGGGGTTAGGTTTCTTCCGCTACCTTTACCTGCGTAGTCGATTCACCCTCTCGTCACACAGGCGGTTCCCATGTCCAAGGTGGTGCGCGTGGCCGTGACCGGCGCGGCCGGTCGGGTGTCCAGCAGCCTCATCGTCCGGCGCGCGTCCGGCGAGGTGTTCGGCCCGGAAACCAAAGTCGTCCTCCAACTGCTCGAACTGCCGGTCGCGCTCAAGAACCTCGAAGGCGCGATGTACGAGCTTCAGGACTGCGGCTTCAGCACGCTCCAGGACGTGATTATCACCGACGACGCGAACAAGGCGTTCGCCGGGTGCAACTATGCGCTACTGGTTGGCGCCGCGCCGCGCGGGCCGGGCGAACAGCGGGCCGACCTGATCCGCAAGAACGGCCCCATCTTCGTCGGCCAGGGGCGGGCCATCGCGAAGAACGCCGCCAGCGACGTGCGGATTCTTGTGGTCGGCAACCCGTGCAACACGAACTGCCTGATCGCGTACAAGAACGGGCGCGACGTGCCCGCCGACCGGTGGCACGCGATGACCCGCCTCGACCACAACCGCGCCGTCTCCGCGCTCGCGGCGAAGGCCGGCGTCACCAACGACGCGGTGACATGCATGACCATCTGGGGGAACCACTCGAACACGCAGTTCCCCGACTTCACCAACGCGCGGATCGGCGGCCGGCCGGCGACATCCGTCGTCACCGACCGCGCGTGGCTCGAAGGCACGTTCGTCCCCAATAATCAAGACCGCGGCAAGTTCATCATCGACACCACGAAGGTGTCGTCGTCGTTCTCCGCGGCGAACGGGGCCATCGACCACGTGAAGACGCTGGTCCGCGGCACCGCGGCCGGCGACTGGTCGAGCGCGGCAATCGTCTCGAAGGGCGAGTACGGGGTGCCCGCCGGCCTCGTGTTCGGCTACCCCTGCACGTCGTCCGGCGACGGCAACTGGAAGGTGGTCGAGGGGCTGACGTTCGACGAGTACGGCCAGCAGAAGTTCAAGAAGTCGCTGGACGAGCTGCTGCAAGAGCAGGACGTGGTAAAGGACTTGCTGCCCACCTAACATGTCGTTAGCCGCGAGCCGCAGGCGAGCGTGAGGTGCCACGCTCGCCTGCGGCTCGCGGCTAACCTGGAGTTCCCTCATGCCATCCACCGCGAAGAACGTCCTCGGCGGCCCGCTTCAGAGTTGTTCCACGAAGCCGCTCACCGGCTTCTACCGCGACGGGTGCTGCAACACCGGCCCGGAGGACGAAGGGTTGCACACCATCTGCTGCCAGGTGACCGCGGAGTTCCTCGCGCACCAGCAGTACATCGGCAACGATCTCAGCACGCCGTTTCCGGTGTACGGGTTCCCCGGCCTCAGGCCCGGCGACCGGTGGTGCGTGTGCATCACCCGGTGGAAGCAGTCGCTCGAAGCCAACATGGCCTGCCCGGTCGTGCTCGAATCGACGCACATGCACGCGCTGGAATACGTCGATCTCGAAGACCTCCAGCGGCACGCGGTTAGCTTGGAAAAGGAAGCGTAGGCCCGCGCGCCGCGCACCACTTCCTCTCACACTTGAGGCCACCCATGAGACTCGACGACGCACCGGAGAGCGGCAACGTCACGGACAGCCGCGGCATGGGCGGGAAACTGGCCCTCGGCGGCGGGGCCGGCGGTATCCTCCTGGTCGTTCTCGGCCTCATCTTCGGCGTCGATCTCGGCGGCGGCGGACAGCGGGCCGCGAACACCAACGGCCCGCCGGACGAGGCGACACTCACCTTCTCCAAGAAGGTGCTGGGCACGACAGAGGAGGTGTGGAAGGAAGAGTTCCGCAAGCAGGGGAAGACGTATAAGGTGCCGCACATGGAGCTGTTCAGCGACCGCGTCCACACCGGGTGCGGCGACGCCCCCTCCGCCGTGGGCCCGTTCTACTGCCCGGCCGACGAAAAGGTGTACATCGACCCGACCTTCTTCAACGAACTGGAGCAGAAACTCGGCGGGTCGAAGGCCGACTTCTCGAAAGCGTACGTGATCGCCCACGAGGTCGGGCACCACGTCCAGAAGTTGCTCGGCTACTCCGCCGGCAACCACGACAACGACGCCTCCGTCCGGCTCGAACTCCAGGCCGACTACCTCGCCGGCGTGTGGGCGTTCCACGGGCAGCGGAAGTACAACTTCATCCAGGCGGGCGACGTGGAGTCCGCCATCCAGACGGCCAACGCCATCGGCGACGACCGCTTGCAGAAGCGGTCCGGCGGGTTCGTCCACCCGGAGAAGTTCACGCACGGCACGTCGGCCCAGCGGACGAAGTGGTTCCAGGACGGGCTGAAGACCGGCGACGCGAGCAAGGCCAAGCTCGACGCCTTCTTCCGGGCCGGCTCGTCGCGGGATTTGTGAGAGTAGTCCGCCACTCCGTGGCGGTCTTCGTTATGTGTCGATTCGCCAACACCGCGAGCACGTGCGCGTTCTCCGGCTCGACGCTGTTGATCTGCGCCTTGCGGGCCGGCGCGGAGCCGCCCTTCCCCGACACGGCCGCCACCAGCGCGATTATCGCGCCGACAACGAGCAGGATCAGTGCGACGAGCCGGATGATCTTCATCCAACTCCACGGGCGCTCGCCGGACACGGTCCCCGTGCGCCCGTTGATGAGGATCTGGAACAGCTTCTCGTGGTAGTGGTAGTTCGCCACCCACACCGGCAGCAGACAGTGCTTGAACGTGACGCCCAGGTAGCGCGTGTCCGTCGTCTCGATGCGCTGGTGGTCGCCGCCGATGTCGCGGCGGATCAGGTTGTGAATCGTCGGCTGCATGATCTGCTTCGCGACGACCAAGCCCTGCTTCAGATCGACCGCGTACCGTTCGGTCTTCAGCCCGGCGAGAAAGGAGTCCTGGAACGGCTCCAGTTCGCCGGTGTCCCACGGCTCCAGCCCGTCGATCAGGTGCGGCGGGACACTCTTCGAGCCGCACACGAGCACGTCGTCGAAGAAGTGCTGCACCTCGCCCGACACGGAGTACCAGTTCGTTCGCGTCACGGTGCGCGTCCGCGTCTGCACGTTGCCGTTGGCGTCCCGCTCCTGATACGTCTCCGTTTCCTGGTAGTCGTCGCCGCGCATCCCGCGGTACTTGGTGTATGTCATCGCGTCGTACGTCCAGTACGGGATGTACACGCCCGCGAGTTGGCCGAGGTTGGCGACGTTCTTCAGTTCGGTCGGGGCGAACCACAGCCCTTCGAGCCATGTCGTGAACGACTCGCGGGCGGCGCGCAAATCGACCTTGAACGGGATCAGCGATTCCGGCGGAAGCATCCCTTCGACCGCTTCGGGCGTGTTCTCCAGGTGCGTGTCGCAGAACGGGCACTTGTCGGTGACGACCTTGTCTTCGAGCAGCACGGTTGCGCCGCAGCCGCTGCATTTCGTCTGCGTGGACCGGCCCTCGATGCCGCGCCCGGTCCCCTTCACGAGCTTGCCGGCGTACGCGTTGAAGTCGCGCTCCGCGACCTCGCCGGCACCGTCCTCGACGACCGACGTGTGTCCGCAGTACGGGCACTTGAGCGCGCGCGACCGCGGGTCGAATTCGACCTTGGCCCCGCAATTCAGGCACGGGAACAGCTTGCCCGCCGGCGGCGCCTTGGTGAGCGTCGGTTCCTTGTCCACCGGCGGCTTGGTGGGAATCGGCGGCGGGCCGGACGGCGGGAGCGGCGGCGGCGTGGACATATCGATCAGCGGAAAGAGGACATAGTCAGATGGCAGGCGAACCCGGAGCGTCAGCGACGGGGTGATTTGGTCACGCGGTC